>DASRXR010001157.1:0-3778 GCA_035687405.1 Polyangiales bacterium | reverse complement strand
TGACGGATGTGCTCGCCGGCATCAAGGCTTGGACGCGCCCGGCGATCGAACGCATCGAGCTTCGAAGCAACGGTTACTCGTACGAAGTCGAGATCCCGATGCGAGCCGTCCGGCGCGGCCTGCGCGTGATCGAGTTGCCAGTCACGACTCGAGCGAGGCACGGCGGCGAATCCAACGTCGACGTCTTTCGAGTCGGGACGCGGATGCTGTTCGACATCAGCCGCTTTCGTTTGGAGGAATCTTGAACGTACTCGTGACGGGCAGCGCAGGCTTCGTGGGAAGGGAGCTCGTGCAACTGCTACAAGCGAGCGGACACTTCGTGATCGGGCTCGACCGCCGGCCGGATCGCCACGCCGACCTGCCGCTACGGCACGATCTGCGCGATCCGATCCCAGTAGAGCGCCGCGCTGAGTTGATCGCACGCGCGCCGGAAGTCTGCATTCACCTCGCGAGCGCAGTCGGCGGCTTTCTCTACAACCTCTCGCGATCGCAACTGCCGGCGATCCAGGCCGCGATCGATGAAACAGTGATCGACCTGTGCAACGCCTGCCGCTGCCAGCGGCTGATCTTCACATCCACGATCAACGTGTTCGAAGCCACGCCGACGTTTCACCACGGGCCACTTCGCGAGCTCGACCAACGCTCGCCTTATGCGATTGCAAAAGCTGCCGCAGAGCGCCGCCTCGCAGGCGCATTCCAGCACTACACGGTCGTGCGGCCGACGAACATCTACGGCAAACGCCAGTCGCGCCGTCACAGCGCGTACGGCGAATCACACGTCATTCCGGACCTGCTCCGCAAGCTCGAGCACACCGGCGAGCTCGAAGTCTTCGGGGATGGAAGCCAGCGCCGCAATTTCGTTCACGTGAGCGACGTGAGCAGCTTCATCGCCGGTCAACTCGACGCGCGCGGCGCACGTTATCTCAACTTACGTTCGGAGCTGTCGCTGAGCATCGGCGAGCTCGCGCAACGACTGATCGCACTGCGCGATCCGCGAAGGCCGCTCAGCTTTCGAAAAGAGTTCATGCAACACGAGCTGTTCGCGCTGCCGGACTTCGATTCGAGTCCGGCAGCAGAGCAAGGCTGGGCACCACGAGTTCAGAGCTTGGCGGAGGGACTGTCGCGCTGAGGAGTCACTCGGCCGGCGGCGGCACCGAGCGGTGGTTGCCGCTGTTTTCGTTGCTGTCGCTCGCCTCTGCCGGCGGCATCTGGCTCTTGCGCTTCGAGCTCGACGACGAGTCCGAGGCTTCTGCACTCGGGTCGTCACCGACGTCGAGAATGCACTCGCCGAAAGTGACCTCGAGCTTTTCTTTGCTGCGCTGCAGCTTCACTTCGAGCGTACGCGCACGGATCACCGTATCGCTACGCACGTTGCCGGAGAGGTGCACGTCGTCCGCGTCCACGCGGCCCGCGAGCACACCTTCGCTCCAGATCGATTGTGCTTTCACGTTGCCGATGACCGTGCCCGACTCGGACACGATCACGACTGGCGCCGTGAGATCCCCGTCCACCACGCCGCGGACCATGACCTGACATGTCGAAGAGAGCGTGCCCTTGAACTGCGTACCCTCTTCCACCGTCGTCTGCTTCTGTCCCTCGCTCTTGTCGCCCTTGGACATCTCAGCTCTCCTGTTTTGCGGTAATCGCCGCCGGCATGATGTGGACGCGCAGTCGGCAACCGCGCTCGAACGCAAACTGTGTCGCTCCCGTCGGCTGCTGCAATGTCGCAGCGACCGCGCCTTGCTCGCTCACGAAGAGTTGTGAGGTGTCGATCAGCCCCGGGCTGCGGCGCTCGAGAAACTTCCCGAGCACGCGCAAACGCCCGCCCACGATCGTGCAGTCCTCGAGCCGGCCTTGCGCGCCGACGATGAGCTCCGCGTCTTTGCCGAGCCGGATGTTGCAGCGCTCGAAGCGGCTTTGAATCTCGACGTGGGCGCCGTCATCGAACTCGAGCTCGGCGTTGCGCAGCACGTCACCCGCACCAAAGAACCGGCGCACGCGGCCATCGGCAGACGTCGGGGCCTGACCGATCTTGCCGAAGTCCGCGAGCTGCGCGCGCTGCGAGCCATCGCCCGCCGCGCTGAGGTCGATCCAATCCGCTTCCGCGCCTTCGAGTTGGCTCGGATCGAGCTCAGCACCGTGCAGGCGCACGCCGGTGAGCATCGCACGCGTGAGGCTCGCCTCCTCGAGGTTCGCTTTGCGCAAGTCACATTGTTCGAGACACGCGCCGTCGAGCTTCGCGCCGCTCAAGTCCGCTTCGAGAAACGTGCTGCGCTCACAGTTCGCGTCGACGAGCACCGCACCGCTCAGGTCCGCGCCTTCGAAGTTTGCTTCCGCGAGCTCGGCCTCACCGAGATCCGCCCGCTGCATGATCGCGCGCGTGAAATTTGTCTGCTTCGCGCTCACGCCCCCGAGGTCGCTATCGACCAAGTCGGCGTGAGTGAAGTTCGCGCCCTCGAGATCCGCTTCACCGAGCTTTGCCGAGTCGAGCTGCGCGTACCGCAACTTTGCCCCCTTCAGCGTCGCGCCTTCGAGGTTCGCCCCGGACAGGTTCGCGCGCGTCAGGTCAGCGTTGGTGAGATCCGCACCGCTCAAGTTCGCGCCGTCGAGGTCCGCCTTCGCGAGCATCGCGTTCGCGAGCTGCGCGCCCACCAAAAACGCTTCGCGCAAGCTGGCGCCGACGAGCTCCGCACCCTTGAGGTCCGCACCTTCGAGGTTCGCACCGTCGAGATCCGCCCGAGGCAACTTCGCGCGACCGAGCTTCGCGCCGGTGAGGTTCATTCCGGACAACTCTGCGCGCTCCACTTTTTCGCCGCGCTTGATCTTTGCTTCCAGTTCCGCGGCCGTGATCGCTGGCATCTGTGTCTCCTTGCCCTTCCCCACCGCTGCTCGCTCGGCACTCACGCCGAGGCTTGAAGTCGCTCGAGATAGGTTTCCACGCGTTGAATCTTGCCGCGCACCGGACAGCGCTTGAGCTCTTCGATCAGGTCGACGTCGCCTGCCTCGGCGAAGATCACGTCGAGCTCGAGCACGGCAGCTTCACGGTCGCGCCGCGCTGTACGCTTGCGAGCGACGCTGTCGTCTTCTTCAGCCTCCTCGAATTCGGACTGCAGCTTGGCGAGGCGGCCGATCAGTGCGCGCAACCGTTCCTGAACGTGCGCGCGCAACGTCGTCGGATCCATCCGGCTACGCTCTTGCTCGAAGCGCTGGACGTGATCGACGACGGCCTGCGCCAAGTTGCGATCGACGCCCGCCACGACCGAAATCTCTTCCGCGTTTGCGGTCCCGAGCTGTCCCAAGGTCGACAGCCCTGCCGCGTACAGTTTCGCCAAGGTTCGGCGATGCATGTCCGGGACCTGCATCAACAGCGACTCGAGCAGGATCAACCGGCGGTTGTCCGCACGATCGGGCGGCTGGAACGCGTCAGGCATCTGGTTGCGCAAGCGTTCGTAGGCGTTGCTCATCGCTTCGGCCGCGGCGTCGCTGATGTACGCGTTCGGCTCGGCGGCCGCGCGCTCGAGCGCGGCATCGAATGCGCCGAGCCCACCGACGAGCTCGAGGAGGCCAATCTGCGTCGCCGCATCGAACAAAGGCTTCAGGATCGGACGGCACGCGGCGGCCCACTGACGGGGCGTGCGCCCGACCGAGATTTGAAACATCAACTCGCGCAGCGGATGCGCGTGCACTTTGGCGATGTCTGAAAACGTATCTGCGACCGCGCGTTGATCGACCGCGTCGCGCTGCTCGTTCGCAGCGTGGTGGTCGCCGGAGACATCGG
>DASRXR010001156.1:0-4309 GCA_035687405.1 Polyangiales bacterium | reverse complement strand
GTATGCGGTCGCGGCCCAGGTTAGAAGCCCTCTGATACCTGGGCACTACCGTAGAAGAGGTCCCTCGAATGCGAGCTGCTGACGTCGCTTTGGCTCTGCCTTGCCTTTTGACTGTCGTTGCACTGTCGCTAGTTGGATGTCGAGACACGGCAGTACTGTCGCCTCCAATCCCGACCGCAGGCGGACCGGCCGCAGGTGCAGGTGGTTCGGGAACCGCGGGTACTGGAACCGGCACGCCAGGTAAAGATGCAACGTGGACGATGATGGGCGGCGACGCGCGCAGCAACTATCACAACCCGGATGAGACGGTTCTGAACGTTGGAAACGCGAAAGATCTCAAGGAAAAGTGGGTCTTTGAAGTCGCGGGTTTCCCGCCTGGGTCACCGGTCGTGGCGGACGGAAAAGTCTTCGTGATGGCGACGGGTGGTACGTACGCGATCGACTTCAAGACTGGCGCGCAGGTTTGGATGCGGGAGATCGCGGGGACGGCGTCGGTCGCGTATGCGGACGGCTTCATCTACGTGCACGACGCGAGCGCGCAGCTCTACAAGCTGAAGGCCGCCGACGGCGCGACGGTTTGGGGACCGATTCGGACGTACGAGCTTCCGACGTGTGATGGCACGTCGTCGCCGATCGTTGCGCTGGACAAGGTGCTCGTCGGCCACAGCTGCGGCGTCGCTGAGGTCACGGGCAACGCCGACCAGCAGATCGCGCGCGGTGGTGTGGAAGCGTTTGCAACAGCCGATGGTGCGCGCGCCTGGACGTACTTCACCGCGGCTGAGGCGAACGAGAACGGCGCGATGGTGTGGTCCACCGTCAGCGTCGATACCGAGGCGAAGGTCGTCTTCGCGACGACTGGCAACAACTACACCCTGCTTGGCGAGAACTCGGATTCGATTCACGCGATCGACTTGATGACGGGCGTGCGCGTTTGGAAGAAGCAAGTGCGCGCGACTGACGTTTGGTCGCTCGGGAGCACGACTGGCTTCATGAATCCAACCGGGCCGAGCATCGACACGGATTTTGGTGCGAATCCCGTGCTCGCGGACGTCGGCGGTAAGAAGCTAGTGGCGGCGGGCGACAAGGCTTCTGCATTTTGGGCGCTCGACCGTGCGACCGGTGCGATCGTCTGGCAGCGCGAAACCCTGAGCGCGACGCATACGCCGAACAACGGCGGTGTGTTGATGAACGGGGCATTCGACGGCCAGTACTTTTATCTGGCGTCGAACGAGCCGCCGGGGGAGTCGCTCTTGCACGTGCTCGACCCAGGCGACGGGCACGATGTCGTCGAGCCGGCGCGGCTCGGTGCGATCGCTTGGGGAGCGCCGTCGATCGCGAACGGATTGCTCTTCGTGCCGGCGAACAACCTCTTGAAGGTGTTCAACGCAAAGACGTTGGAGTTGCTGGTGACGCTCGACACCGGCGGCACGATCGCGGCGGGTGCAGCAGCGGTCGTGAACGGCAACGTGGTCGTCGCGAGCGGTTTGATGTACGCGTTTGCGACCGACGCGATGCCGAACAACAAGATCATCTGCTACTCGCTCGATGGCACGGGCGGGGTGATGATGCCGAGCGGCGGCATGCAGGCGACTGGCGCGCCGACCTGGAGTGCCATCTACTCGGAGATCGTCGTCGCTGGTGGCTGCACTGGCTCGTCGATGTGCCACGGCGGTGACGTCGGCGTGGGCAGTTTGTCCTTACAGACCAAGGCCGGGGCGCTCGCGGCGCTCCTGAACGTGAAGGCGATGGGCTCGAACCTCACGCCGGGTGGCACCAACTGCAAGGACGTGGACATCACGCGAGTCGTGCCGGGCGACCCGGACAAGAGCCTGCTCGTGAAGAAGCTCGAAGGGACGCAGCCGTGCGGCGACTCGATGCCGCCGGGCGGGCTGAAGCTCAAGGACGCGCAGCTCAAACAGGTGCGCGACTGGGTCCAGATGGGCGCGAAGGACAACTGATCGGGGCGGCGGCGGGGCGTTCCCCCCGGGGTTTAGGGCGGTTTCTGAACCGGCCGCCGCGTGGGCCGAGGTCGGCGGCGGGCCCACATCGGCTTGCGCCGCCTGATCGCGGTGCGGGTTGACCTCGCCTTGGATATGATTAAAGTTCGCCGGTTCTCGGTGGCCCGGGCTCATCTGCCCGGCTTCTCTGCCGAGACGAAAGAAGCCCATGCGAGACCTCATCAAGCTCAGCTGCCAGGAATGCAAGCGCGACAACTACGTGACGGACAAGAACAAGCGCACGCAGACCGAGAAGTTCGAGATCAAGAAATTCTGCCGTGCGTGCCGCCGTCACACTGGGCACAAAGAAGGCAAGATCTCGAAGGGTTGATCAGCGGCCGAGCTGTTTGCGCAGGCCGTCGATCTGGTCCTGCCGGCTCTGGCCCTTCGGCGCGTAGCGCTCGCCTCGTTCATAGGCTTCGAGCGCTGCCGCCGGCTCGTTCCTTCGTTTGAGGTCGCCGCCGAGGAACCGGTAGAAGTCCCAGCGCGCCGGGCTCAGCGCGAGCGCGAGCCACATCAGCGCTGCGGCTGCGCCGGTCCCCAGCGCGAGCGAGCGCATTTCGGCGCTTCGGCCTCGCAGGCTGACCGCGACCGCTGCGACCGCGAGCACGCCCGCGGCGATCAGGCACGCGGTCATCGCGCCGGGTAGGTCGAGCTGTTTTCCGACCATGCCTAGCATCAGCGTGACCCCGGCCGTGATCGCGAGCGTGCCCCCCAGGTTTGTTCTGTCCAACTCGGGCGCGAGCACGTCGGCGAGCTGCGCGCGAATGAAGTTTGCCGGGAACGTGATCAGACGCGCGAGGCTGTCGACGTTGCGTGCGGGCAGAAGGAACGCGCACGCGAACAGCATCATGTAGTAGCTGAACCACCCGATCTCGAGCTCCATCGCTTCGGCGCCGAGGTGGAGCAGCATCGCGAGCACCCAGCCCAGCAGCGCGATGCGCTTCGGCCAGCGCGACTCGCTCGAGTCGGCGCGCACCGACACGAGGTACGTAACTGCGATCGTGAGCTCGATCGGGACGACCGAAGTCGCAAACAGCGACCAGAACGCGTCTTCCGAAATGCCGATTCCACCCGCGAGCTCCACGAGCGGTGCAAAGACGCGCTTGGCGGCGGAGATGCGCGTGATCGTGTGACCGTCGCGCCAGCCTGCATCCATCTTCGCGATGCTCGTGTAGACGTAGAGAATGCCGGCCGTGGCGCCGAGCAAGTTGAAGCCGAAGCCCTCCGCGAGGGCGGGCTTGGGCTTGCGGCGCGCCGTGTGAATCCAAGTGGCCGCAGCGAGCACCGCTGCGCAGGCGCACAGCAGCGCGGCCTCGTGTTTCGGCGCTGGGATCAAGACGTACGCTGCGATCACGAGCCAGCCGACCGCGACGTAAATCGCCGTCGTGAGTCCGGATGTGTCGGCTGGTTTCGGCTTCGCCTTGGCTGCTTTGGATTTGGCTTTCGCTTTGCGCGACTCGCCTGCAGCTGGCGGCGGCTCGACGATCGCGGGCACCTCGGGCGGATGCACGTCGCTCGCGCGCAGCTCCGGGAAGAACACGAGGCACAGCAACACCGTCGAGACGAAATAGTGGTGCTGGTAGCTGTCGAGCATGCTCATCGCCCACGACAGCGTGTAGAGCAAAAATAACCCTGCGAGCGCGAATCGCTGCGTGCCGCCCAGCGCGAGCGCGAGCGCGAGAAGCCCGGTTGCGAGCAGCACCCCGACGTACATTGCGGCGGTCGGCTGCGGCAGAATCGCGTCCAGCCAGGCGAAGTGCGCGACGTTGAAGCCGTCCACCCCGTAGCGCCCGGCGTGGCCGATCATCAAGGTCCAGGCGTCCAGCGCGACCAGCACCAGAAACAGGCGGCTGAACAAATACGCCCGTGCTGCTGCGAAACGGCCGTAAAAATAGCGGTCGAACCCGTTCACGGTGAAGCCTCGTGCAGCTCGCGCGAGCTGCAGTCCATCCGTAGGGTTTGCACTGGCAGCGCGGAGCCGTTCGTGTCCTTACAGCGCCGCGTGTAGCTGACTTCAGTCGCGTGTTGTCGCTCGCAGCGGCGCTCGAGGTACTTTTCGACGACGGGCATCCGCACGCGTTCGAGCAGGTTCACCCAAGCGGCTTGCACGTCGCGCCGCACTTGTACCTCGCGAAACGCCGGATCAGCGTTTGTGCCGCGCTCCGAGATCTGCATCTCGCACTGCTGCAGCCGCACGGTCGAAAACATCCGCCATGAGAAGCGCTCATCATAGCCGTGTTCGCCGAAATAGTAGCGGAGCGGCATCCCGATTTGAAACGCGAGAAAGACCGCGATGAACAGATTGGAGA
>DASRXR010001155.1:0-35823 GCA_035687405.1 Polyangiales bacterium | reverse complement strand
GTCGCGGGTCGCAGTGGTTTGTGCGCTGGCGAGGTCCGAGCCGTGTTCCGGTTCGGAGAAGCCCTGACACCAGATCTCTTCGGCGCTCAAAATCTTGGCGACGTAGCGACGCTTTTGGTCTTCGCTGCCGAGCTTCAAGATCGTCGGCCCTGCCCAAAACAAGCCGATCACGTTCACCATGAACGGCACCGACGCGCGCGCCATCTCCAGATCGACGATGTGCTGATACACGTGCGGCATGCCACCGCCGCCGTACTCCTTCGGCCACGACAAGCCGAGGTAACCAGCGGCGTACACCTTGGCTTGCCAGTCGCGCAGGTACTCGAACTGCTCGTCCGAGCCGACTTCCATGAAGCTGTCGGGCAGCTTGAACTTCGGCGGTTTCGGCGCTTGCTCGCGCAGGAACGCGCGAACTTGCTCCTGATACTCGGTGAGCTCGGCGGGCGATGGCTCGGTCATCGACGCTCCTTCACGACGCGGCGGCCGCGAGCGGACAGTGTGCCATCGATCTCGCGATCGCAGCGCCGATCACGGCGACTGCACGCGCTCCACGTGTCGTGCCGGTAAACTGCCCGCCGAAATCTCGGCACCCCGCCGGGTCGGCGGCGGGGGCTCGGTAGTTTAGGTAATGATTTCAAAGGGATCGAGTGCAGCGGAAGGCCGGCGCGCCTGGCCCGCAGCATGCAAGGTCGGCCGTGTTCGCACTCATGACAATCGCTCAAAATGCGCGCAAGAATCCGAACCCTGCGAGTCGACCTATGGGCTTATTCAACCGTCTCGGTGCTGCACTTTCATCCGATACGGATCCTGCCGCGCTTCGCTCAGAAAACTCTCGGCTCGCACGCGAACTCGCCGAGCACGAAGCGGCTGCACTCGAACGACAACTGATGCTCCAAGCGGTCGTCGACGGCGCCCCCGCCGCAATCGTGTTGCTCGACGAGATCGGAACGATTCGCTTCACGAACCTCGCTGCACGCGAGCTGTTCTTCGAAAGCACTGCCCCCGAAGGCCAAAACTTTTTGCAGCTTCTGGCCTCCGTGCCGGAGCCGCTGCGCAAGGCGCTCTTGGCCGACGCCGATCACATCTTCAGTATCGGATCCCACGGCGAGTCTGAAACCTATCAAGTCGCGAAGCGGCACCTGGCGCTCGGCGGGCAGCCGCACAGCTTGCTCACCGTCCGGAACATGACGGTCGAGCTGTCGCGCCAGGAGAACGCGGTGCTGCGCAAGGCGATCCGCGTGATCCATCACGAGTTTGCGAACTCGCTCGCACCGGTCATCTCGCTGCTTCGAAGCGCACGCAGCAAGATCGGCAAGCCCGAGGCGACTGCGAAGCTCGAGCAGATGTTGACCGTGATCGAAGATCGCGTCTCGCACTTGAACGTGTTCTTGTCCGGCTTTGCCGCGCTCGGCCGGTTACCCGAGCCGCGCTTGCAGGAGGTCGAGTGGGAAGGCTTCATCGAGCGCTTGCGGCCGTTGCTCGAGGACATCTCGATCGGCGCAGCGCCACCGGGCAAGGGCTGGTTCGATCCGGCGCAGGTGCAGCAGATCTTGATCAACCTCGTGAAGAACGCGCGCGAAGCGGGTAGCAGCGGCGACCAGATCGAGCTCGACGTCGCCGCGGCATCGGAAGGCGGCTTCCGCGCGACGGTGTCGGACCGCGGCCAAGGCATGAACGACGAAGCGCTCGAGCACGCGATGGTGCCTTCGTTCACGACGAAGCCGAACGGAAGCGGCATGGGGCTGACGTTGTGCCGCGAGATCGTCGACGCGCATCGCGGGCGCTTGCGCATCGCTCGCCGGCAAGCCGGTGGGATCACGGTGTCCTTTTGGTTGCCACCACGCGAACTCGCGGGCAGCCCGGGAAGTTTGAGTCGTGCGCGGCTGAGCTTGTCGCGCACGTGAGTGGGCCTATCGCCATTCGGAGATTCCACGTGTCCAAGGTTTTACTGGTCGATGACGAAGCGGCAGTGCGGTTTGCGCTCTCCGAGGTGCTCGACGGCATCGGCGTCGAAGTGCTTACCGCAGGCTCCACCGAAGAAGCGCTGCCGCAGATCGAGGCGGCCGACGTCGTGGTGACGGACTTCGCGATGCCGGGCAAGAGCGGGCTCGAGCTGCTCGACGCGGTGCGTGCGCTCGATCCGACGCTGCCCGTGATCATGATCACCGCCCACGGTTCCGAGCGTATCGCGGTCGAGGCGCTGAAGCGCGGCGCGTACGACTACATGTCGAAGCCTTTCGACAACGACGAAGTTGCGTACAGCATCCGGCGCGCGCTCGAGACGCGCGCGTTGCGAAGGCGCAGCGATCGCGTGGAGCTCGAGACGTCGGCCGGCATTCGCGTGGTCGGTGAAAGTCCGGCGTTGCAGCGCGCGATGTCGACGGCTGCGCGGCTCGCCGACAAAGACGTGACGGTATTGATTCGCGGCGAGACCGGCACTGGCAAAGAGCTCTTTGCGAGCTTGCTGCACGCGAAGAGCGGCCGCGCCGACAAGCCGCTCGTGAAGTTCAACTGCGCGGCGATCCCGCACGACCTCGCAGAGGCGCAGCTGTTCGGCTACTCGCGCGGCGCGTTCACCGGTGCGACTAGTGCGCATCAGGGCTACTTCTCGCAAGCGAACGGCGGGACGATCGTCCTCGACGAGATCGGCGAGCTCAGCTTGCCGCTGCAGTCGAAGCTGCTGCGGGTGCTGCAAGAGCGCGAAGTGCAGCCGCTCGGTTCCACGAAGGTCGAAAAGGTCGACGTGCGCCTGCTTGCGAGCACGCACCGGGATCTGTCCGCCGAAGTGAAGGCGGGTCGATTCCGCGAAGACTTGTACTACCGTATCGCGGTCGTCGAGCTGCACGTGCCTTCGTTGCGCGAGCGCCGCGAGGACATCTCGCTGCTCGCGCGAGAGTTCGCGCGCAAGTACTCGGAGCGATTCGGTCTCGATGACGTCGTTCAGCTCGCGCCGGAGTTTCTCGAGCTCCTGCAGCGTTCGCCGTGGCCGGGCAACGTGCGGCAACTCGAAAACGCGATTGCGCGCTGTGTGGCGCTTGCGACGGGCAGTGTGATCGGACCTGCTGCGTTCGAGTTGATCAGCGGTCCGGCCGTTGGCAGCGAGACGCTTTCGGCGCCGGATGGGTTGCGGCCCGAAGGCCCGACGTTCCGCGAGCAAATGGAAGCGTTCGAGCGCAACTTGCTGACGAGCGCGCTCGCGGCCACGGCAAACAATCAATCCGAAGCGGCGAGGCGGCTCGGCTTGAACCGAGCCACCTTATACGATCGATTGAAGAAGTACGGACTACTGCCAGAGTGACCGGAGTGACACGTGACTAGAGAGCTTGTCCGCTGTAGCGCATCGCGCGGATCGCTCGCAGCGCGACCGAGCCACTGAACACGGCCAAAACGAGCTGCAGCAACACGAATGCAACGGTGGCGCTCGCATGCGTCAGGCTCGGGCCGTGAAAGAAGGGCAATGCTCCGAGCAGCAAGCTCCACACGAACACGGTCAAAAACGGGATCGGCAGCTCGTGGAAACGCCGCGCACCGAACGCGCTCCACAACAACACGCCACCCATCAGGACATGCCAGGCCGCGAACACGCGGGCGATGAGCGGCGTGATAGTCCACGGCCACACCGCAGCTATCACTTTCGGCGCGAAGAACAGCAGCGCCGCGAGTGTGAGCAGAATCGCACCGAGCAGGCTCGCGAACGCGCGCATCGAGTCGAGCCCCATGTCTTGGTCGACCGAGCCACGCGGCATTCGCTCTTCGCGGCGATACAAGAACGCGGCGATCGGCGGGATCGCGACGTAGACCGCAGCCCACAACCACGTCAGCCAGTAGCCCCAGCGGAAGCGGTCCTCGTGCATCACGGTCGCGAGCGTCATCACGACCCCGAGTCCGAAGAACGGCAAGACGAGCGCCCGCACCGAGCGCCAGCGGCGTGCGTAGTACAGGCCGAGCACACTCGCGAGCAAGCCCGCGAGGTATCCGGCGCCCATGAACGCGGCGTTGATCGACGGCTTGATCGCCCAGGCATAACCCGACTCGGCGAGGCCGGGCGTGAAGTAGAGAAAGCCGCCGTTGGCTGCAGCCAAGATCAACAAGATCCACTGCGAGTGGCTGGTCAGCCGAGACATCTGCCCTGCGTGAGAAATCCGGTCGTGCATGATTTGTGTTCTCCCCGAGCGCGAACGAGGTTCGCGCGAACGCATCCCGCGGTCCGGCGTTCGCCCGAATGGCGTGGCCGACCGCGTCGCTCGGCGAATTCCCCTTCGCCGTCCCGACCCCGAGTTCTGCAAGCGGTATGCCGCGCTGCTAGGCGCCAAAAACCGCTGTAGTTCGTAAGCCGTTACGCGGCCGGCCGAGCTTCCGGCAGGCACGTGCCGGGCACGCGTTCGCTTGGTGAAGGTGCGCGCGCTCCCGTACCATCGGGGTCGATGACCCCTCCTAGCTTGCCGGAGTTCCCCACGCTGCTGTTGCGACTCGACGCCGGCGTGCTCCACGTCACGCTGAATCGCCCCGAGCGCAAGAACGCGCTGTCTCCGCAGATGATGGACGACTTGCTCGAAGTCTTCACCTGGGTGCCGGCGGTCGTGAAACCACGTGCGGTCGTGTTGCGCGGGGCGGGCGGAACGTTTTGTGCCGGCGCGGACATCAAGGAGATGTCGAAGCAGCGCGCAGCGGATCCCAGTAATCCCAAGCGCAGCATCGCGCTCGGCAATCGCCGCTTCGGCGACGTGCTGTCTGCAGCCGCGGCCGTGCCGGCGCCGCTGCTCGCGATCGCAGAAGGGGCTGTGCTCGGGGGCGGCTTCGGCCTCGTCTGTGTGTCGGATATCGCGTTCGCTTTACCGAGCGCGCGGTTCGGGCTGCCCGAAACTGGCTTGGGCGTGATCCCCGCGCAGATCGCGCCGTTCGTCGTGAAGCGCGTCGGCATGGTTCAAGCGCGGCGCTTGATGCTCACGGGTGCACGCTTCGACTCGACCGAAGCGCTGCGACTCGGAATGATCCACGAGACGTGCGCCGATGAGGCTGCGCTCGAGGCCAGCTTGAATCGCACGCTCACGGACATTCGCCGCTGCGCGCCGGGCGCGAACGCGGCGACCAAGCAGCTCCTGCGCAGAGTCGAAACGAGCGAGCTCGAGACAGCCCTCGACATCGCCGCACAAGTGTTTGCCGCGGCGCAGCTCGGGCCTGAGGCGCGGGAAGGAACGAAAGCGTTTCTGGAAAAGCGGGCGCCCGAGTGGGCGAAGTGACGCGAGGATCGACTACGACTACGCCGAACGGGCCGTGGGCTGGTATGTAACAGCCGGGAGAAAACGGATACGTGCACATCATCGGTCCCGACAGCTCCAAGATGGCACTGGTCATGGTCGGCCTTCCGGCCCGTGGCAAGAGCTACACGGCGCGCCGCATCGAACGCTACTTGTCCTGGCTCGGCTACCGCACGCGCGTGTTCAACGTCGGCCAGTATCGCCGGGCGCGGGTCGGTGCGCAGATGCCCCACGACTTCTTCGATTCGACGAACGAGAAGGGTGAGCAGGCGCGCCGCGAAGTCGCAGTGCAGGCACTCGCGGACACGCTCGAATGGTTGACGAGCGATGGCGACGTCGCGCTCTACGATGCGACGAACAGCACGCCCGAGCGCCGGGAGATGGTCAAGCTGCAGTGCGAAGCTTCGGGCGTGCAGGTGCTGTTCGTCGAGATCGCCTGCGATGACCCGGACATCATCGAAGACAACATTCGCAACACGAAGCTGAGCTCGCCGGACTACGTGAACATGGATCCGGACGAGGCGGTCAGGGACTTTCGAAACCGCATCGCGCACTACGAGCGCATCTATCAGCCACTCCACGAAGACGAAGGTGCGTTCATTCGGGTGACGGGCGCCGGTCGCAACTGCACGGTCAGCAACGTCGACGGTTACCTTGCGGCGCGCTTGGTGTTCTTCTTGATGAACTTGCACCTCACCGATCGCCCGATCCTGCTCACGCGTCACGGCGAGAGCATGTACAACGTAAACCACTTGATCGGGGGCGACCCGGACTTGAGTCCGAGTGGTCAGCGTTACGCCCACGTGCTCGCGGACTTTCTCGATGCGCGTTTTCCCGATGCCGAAGCCGTCGTGATTTGGACGAGCTCACTGCGGCGCGCGGTGCAAACCGCAAACCCGCTCGGCCGGCGCAGCCTGGCGTGGCGCGCGCTCGACGAGATCAACGCGGGCATCTGCGACGGCATGACCTACGAGCAGATCAAACAAGAGATGCCGACCGAATACGAGGCGCGGCACAACGACAAGTTCCGCTATCGGTACCCGCGTGGTGAGTCGTACGAGGACGTGATCCAGCGGCTCGAGCCGGTGATCATCGAGCTCGAGCGGACCCGCAAGCCGGTGCTCGTGATCGCACACCAGGCGGTGCTGCGCGCGCTGTACGCATATTTCCACAGTATCCCGCCCCAGCAGTGCACGCGGTTGCCTGTCCCGTTGCACCGAGTTTTGGAGCTGCGCCCGCACGCCTACGGTTGTCAGGAAGTGCGCGTATCGCTCGAGAAGTGAGGGGATTGCGGTGTAGACTGCGCCGCCATGGGTCGCCTCCTTCTCATTCGCCACGGCCAAGCGGCCGCCTTTTCCGATGATTCCGATCGCCTGACCGAGCTCGGCACGCGCCAAGCCCAAGTGCTCGGCGAGTGCTTCGTGCGCGAGAAGCTCAAGGTCGACGTGGTCGTAAAAGGCAGCTTGCGGCGACACGCACAAACCGAAGCCGAAGTCGCGAACGCCTACGCAGCCGCCGGCCTGCCGTGGCCGGTCGCATATGAACGGCCGGAGTGGAACGAATACGATGCAGGCGCGATCATGTCGATCCTCGGCGATGTCTTGAAAAAGAAGGATCCCAAGTTCTCGGAACAAGTCGCGGAGTTTCAGGCCGCGTTCGAAGGCCCGGAGCGCAACCGGTTCTTCCAGCGGATGTTCGAATCGCTGATGTCGCGCTGGGTCACCGGCGATCTACTCGCCGAAGGCGTGGAGTCGTTTGCGATTTTCCACGCTCGCGTGATCGCCGGGCTGACGCAGGTGCTGAAGGGGGGCGGCACCACAGTCGCCGTGTTCACGTCCGGAGGGCCGATTGGCACGTGCGTCCAGCACTCGCTCAAGGCGCCCGGCGACACCGCTGTCGAGCTGAATTGGCGTGTGCGCAACGGCTCGATCACCGAGTTCGTGTTCAGCCGGGGGCGCCTATCGCTCGACAGCTTCAACAGCGTCGCGCACTTCGTGGACCCGACGCTGGTGAGCTTCCGCTGAGGGGTTGCGCGAGGCCCGCGCTTCCTTACACTCCCGCCCGAAACCCTCTGGCTCCAAGGCCCCTCCAATGACCGAAACCTTCCACCCACTCGCACAAGCGCTGAACCAGTCTCTCGAGCAAGCCTCTCCCGAGGTCTTCTCCATGCTGTCGGCGCTCGGCAAGCGACTGTACTTCCCGAAGGGCATCCTCGCGCAGGGTGCCGAGGCGAAGGCGAAGGGCAAGCGGTTCAACGCCACGATCGGGATCGCGACCGAGCGTGAGCAGCCGATGTATCTGCCGTCGATGCACAAGGCGATCTCGGGTCTGACGATCGACGAGGCCTACAACTACGCACCTCCGAGCGGCCGCCAAAAGCTGCGAGAGATCTGGCGCGACAAGCAGGTCTCTGAGAACCCGGCGATGAAGGGCAAGAGCTTCGGCCTGCCGATCGTGACGAGCGCGATCACGCACGGCTTGATGCTGGTTGGCGATTTGTTCGTCGATCCGGGCGACGTGATGATCGCGCCCGATCAGCTCTGGGACAACTACAGCCTGACGTTCGAGACGCGCCTCGGCGCGAAGATCGAGACCTTCCCGCTGTTCAAGGGCGCCGGCTTCAACGTCGAAGGTTTTGCGAGCGCGCTCAAGACGCACGGCGCGAAGAACAAGAAGCTGCACGTGATGCTGAACTTTCCGAACAACCCGACCGGCTACATGCCGACGGTTGCGGAAGGCAAGGCGATCGTTCTGGCCCTGCACGAGCAAGCGAAGGCCGGCACGCGGCTCGTCGTGCAGTGCGACGACGCGTACTTCGGTTTGTTTTATCACCTCGGTGGTCCGTCGCTGACCGAGTCGCTGTTCGGTGAGCTCGCGAACCTCCATCCGAACCTGCTGCCGATCAAGCTCGATGGCGCCACGAAGGAATTGTTCGTGTGGGGTCTGCGCTGCGGGTTCGTGACGTTCGGGCTCGGCTCGAGCGAAAACGACAAGGCCGTGCTCGACGTGCTGGATGCGAAAGCGCGCGCGAGCATCCGCAGTGCGATCAGCAACAGCCCGATGATCTCGCAGTCGCTCGTCGAGAAGGCGCTCGGTACGCCTACGATCGCGGATGAGCGCAAAGAGAAGCTCGGCATTCTGCGCGAGCGCGCTGAAGCGGTGTACAAGGTCGCGAACGAATCACGGTTCTCGGCGAGCTGGGATGTGTATCCGTTCAACAGCGGCTACTTCATGCTGATCAAAGTGAAGGGCGTCGATGCGAGCAAGCTGCGCGAGTACTTGCTGGACAAACATGCGACGGGCCTGATCTGCACATCGCCGACCGATCTGCGAGTCGCGTTTTCATGCCTCGATGTGACGCAGGTCACGCCGCTGTTCGAGACGATTCACACCGCGATTCAAGAGCTGAAGGCCGCCTAAGCCGGGCGCGCTGGATTCGGCGCGCCGCTGCTGTCAGCGGCATCGGCTCGTCGCGTCCTCGAGCGCGAAACTTCGCAGTGGGAAGCGGGCTGCGCGAAAAATCGAAGCGTGCGCGGCGACCAACGGTGCCAACGTTTTGCGACGGTCGATCGCTGGCTCGCCCCGAACCTCGGATACGAACCCACTAAGACCGAGGCTGTCGCCGAGCGGGCGGCGGCTTCGACTTGGATTAAGGCGCGTGTGGCTGCTTTCTGCTTTGAATATCGCGCGCGGGTTACGACACTCAAGAGACGAGCCGCAGCGTGAATTGCGTCGAGTGTTGCGCTGCGCTGCGGATACGTGACAAGACTGCCAGCGAGGCTCTGCTCACATTGCACACCCCAACCCGACGTGGATACTGAATCCGATGCCGAACCGAGGCCTTCGCAAAACCTCGACCCGACGAAGCCTCCGGCCTCGCAACCACACGACGAGTAGCGGCGGTACCCCTGCTGTTCGGGTGAGTAGCATCCCCGCTCGCGAGGCCATTCCAGCTCGCGAGCTATTGCCGCGCACGGCGGCGGACACCGAAACCGGCACGCACAAAGCGTTTTCGCGGACGGTGACTGATGGGGAGACCCCGGAGCGCGAGGATTTTGAGGATTCCGAGTTGGAGGCTGGGCAGGGCCAGCCCGCCGCTGAGTCGCGCAAGTCCGAGGCGGCGGGCGAACACCACCCGAGCTCTGTGGCTCACGACGACCCGCTGGCGAACGCGTTTTTCGAGCGCTCGGAGCCGGATGAGGTCTTCGACGACAACTACGTCATCCACCAGCTGAGCCGCGGGTCCCGCCGGGCGATGTACGCGTCGCTCGGAATCTTTGCGGTCTCGATCGTCTGTATCGGGACGTACACCATCTATCAGAACTGGGTGATGCCGGCGCCGGTGGAGCTCGGTGCGACGGTGGCGGACATTCCAGCGGTACCGGTACCAGATCCGGCGCACATGGCTCCCGCGTCAGTGCGGTGGCAGGCTGCGCAGCTCGCGCCGCAGGTGCCGGCGCGTATGGCGCCGGGCACGGAGACGCAGCTGTCGGCGGCGACGCAACCGCCGGTGCAGTTCGACGTTCAGGGCTCTGCGAAGTCGGCGTTGCGAATGAGTGCGGCGCAGCCTGCCGCGGTTCAGCCGGCTGCGGTTCAGCTTGCCGCGGCGCAGCCTGCCGCGGTTCAGCCTGCTGCGCAGCCAGCAGCCGCAGCGCAGTCAGTACCCGCGGCGCCCGCAGCGCAGCCAGCAGCAGCGCCGCTTGCAGCGTTGCAACCTGCGGCAGTTTCGGGCGCGGCTAAGCCAGTACCCGGAGCGCAGCCGGCGCTCGCGACGCAGTTTGCAGCGGCGCAGCCAACAGCCGCGGCCCAGCTTGCCGCCGCTCAGCCAGCGCCTGCGGCGGCGCCAGGCGCAATTGCAAAGGCGCAAGCGGCAGCCAAGCCGGTCGACCTCGCGATTGCCGCGCGTGAGTCGGAGCCCGTACAGGTTGCGAGTGCGGCCGAGCTCGATCATCCGAGCGGTGGTTTGCCGACGAGCGCGAGCGGCGGTCCCACCTACGATGAGCTCGTCGCGGTCGGTCGTGCGTTGAGCAAGAAGAACAAGCGTGTCGAGGCGAGCGAAGCGTTCCGCCGGGCATTGGTGCAGGCGCCGCAAGGTTCGGCAGCGCTGAGCGGTCTCGGCTTCGTCTATCTGAATGCGGACGAGAAGCAGAACGCGCGTGAGTATGCGCAGCGTGCGGTGCAGGCCGACGCGAGTAACGCCGAGGGTTGGATCGTGCTCGGTGCGGCGCTCGAGTTGTTGGGTGATCGTGCGGGAGCGCGCGATGCCTATCGCAAGTGTGTGGAGCGTGGTCAGGGTCCATACCTGATGGAGTGTCGGCGAGTCGCGCGTTAGTGCTAGAGTCCCGGCCACTTTGCGCCGCCCGTGCCTAGCAAGCGCGCTATCCGCCAGCCTCTGCGCGTTCACGCTCTCGACGTCGTCGCCGGCTCGTGCGCAAGCACCCACTGAGGGCTTCGGCCCCGATCTTCAAATCGCCGGCGGCATCGGCTTCGGCCTCGACGAAAAGATCGACAACAACTTCCTCGGTCGCGTTCGCCTCGGCGCGCTCTACGCCTTCGAACCGTTTTGGCTCTCCGGCGGCGCCGCAGTCGAAGCCGGTGGACTCGCTGGTCTCGCTGTTGGCGGCGAGCTCGAGCTGAACGAGTTCCGCGGCTGGTTCGCAAACCTAGGAGTCAACTACGCGCGCAACGAACGCATCACCGGCCACGTCGGCGCCGGCTACACGATCTTCGGGCTCGAGTACCAGCACACGTTCGGCGATCACTCGCCGAGCGAGGCGCTGCTCTTCACCGTGCGCTTCCCACTCGGTTTCTGGTGGTTCACGATGGACCGCGAGGAACGCGCACGCACGCCTCCACCGAGTACACCGCAGTCGAGTCCCAAACTACCGCCGCAGCAGTCGAGGCCACTGACGCCTGCAGCATCTAGCGGCGGAACCGCCCAACAACCGCGCCCGCTCGGACCGACGACGGGCGATCCGCAGTCCGGTCGAGCCACCGCACCAACCGTCGTGGATCCGCAAACCCGCGAGCGACTCGAACGCGGACAGCGCGCGCTCGACGAAGCGACGGTGGCCGGTCTTCGCGGCGATTACGCCGCTCAGAGCGACGCCCTCTGGCGCGCGTACACTGCGCAGCCCGACCCGCTACTGTTTCTGCGCATCGCCGACGCCGAAATCGCGAGAGGTAAGCGCGCGCTCGCGCTCGACGCATTGCAACGCTTCCTCGCGAGCACGGCGACGACCGACACCGTGAGTGTTCTTTCGGAGAAACCGAACGCACAAGCGAAGCTGAACGAGCTTCAACCGCAGCTCGCGCGTGTGCGTGTGACGCTCGACGCGGCGAAAGGCGACGAGCAAGTCGCGATCGATGGAACGCCCCAACCGAGCGCACTGCTCGGGTACGACCTGTGGGTCGATCCAGGACCGCACGTCTTGACCGTGCGAAGCTCCGATCGTCCCGATCTAGATCAGCCCTTCGAGGCGCACGCCGGTGAGCTCGTCCGGCTAGCGCCGTCGTTGCCGCCACCAGCTGCAGCATCGCAGCCACAGCGGTAGTTTTTGCCACACTCGCCCCCCTGCAACGCGGCTGACACGGCCGGCCTGTGGCTTGCATGGACAGTGTGAACATCCTCAGGGAGGTAACGCATGGTCTTCGTACATTCAGTCTTTCATGACGAGGTTGCTGCGGCCAAAGCAGTTCAAGAGCTCGTGAATGCCAAGTTCTCCGGTCACGACATCAGCGCTTTGATGATCAATCCGAACAGCGTTCAAGAGCTCGAGGTCGGCCACAAGACTGGCATGGGCGTGGGCGCGGTCCTCGGCGGTGTGTTTGGCGCGATCGGCGGCGCGCTCGCCGTGAGCGGTGGCCTAGTGCTCGCAGGCCCTGTTTTTCTGGCGTTGGAAGGCATGCTTGCGGGCGGCGCGATGGGCACTCTCGCGGGAACGCTGGGCGGTCTCGGCTTCTGGAAGGAAGACGTCGACTTTCCGAAATCAGCGTTCGAAAACGGAGCGGCACTGGTCGGCGTGAACGTCCAGGACGAGCGCGTGGAAGACGCGTCAGCAGCACTTCGTCGCGCGGGTTCGAAAGAGATTCGCACGTCGTCCAAGCCAGAAGCTCAAAAGCGCGCCGAGGCAGACTCGCATCATCCGTCGCGCATCTGACGTTTTTGCCACAGCACACAATAGACGCACGTCGCATGGGGCTGGCATGCACGTTGCGTGGCTAGGTGTACGGAGACGAACCGACTAAGACGGCCGTTCCGGGGTCTCCCGCGCAAGTGGGGGAAAGAGGAGGCTGCATGCTCGCGACATGGATAGCGTTTGCTGTCGTCGGCTGGGGCGTGTGTTGGCTCGCCTTCGTCTATGCGGGTCGGGGCTATTGGGCGTGGGTCCTCGGTTCGGCGAGCCTGTGGGCGGGCATCGTAGGCTTGGTGCCAGTGCCGCTGATGGCTGCAGCGATCAGCGCCGGCGTGCTCGCCCTGATCGCGATCGTGTTCGGCGTGCGCCCGATCCGGCGCCGTCTCGTCTCACCGTTCGTGATGCGCTGGGTCGGACCGATGTTGCCGGTGCTTCGCGACACCGAGCGCGTCGCGCTCGAAGCGGGCACGGTCTGGTGGGATGCTGAATTGTTTTCCGGCGCGCCCGACTGGAAGAAGCTGCTCGACTTCGAGGTGCGAGGTCTCTCCGCCGAAGAGCAGGAATTTCTCGACGGACCAGTCGAAGAGCTCTGCGGGCTCTTGGATGAGTGGGAAATTCAACAAGCCGGCGACTTGCCACCGCAGGTTTGGTCGCTGCTCAAGCAGCGCGGGTTCTTCGGTCTGATCATTCCGAAGCGCTACGCCGGGCTCGAGTTCTCCGCAGCGGCGCATTCGGCGGTCGTCACGAAGCTCGCGAGTCGCAGCGTGACTGCTGCGGTGACGGTGATGGTCCCAAACTCGCTCGGCGCTTCGGACTTGTTGTTGCACTACGGCACCGAGGAGCAGAAAGAGTACTACCTTCCGCTGCTCGCGCGCGGCGCCGAGATCCCGTGTTTTGCACTCACGGGACCTGAAACAGGCAGCGATGCGGGTGCGACGCAGAGCACGGGCGTCGTCTGTCGTCGCGAGTATCGAGGCCACGAAACGCTCGGCGTGTGTCTGACCTGGCACAAGCGATACGTGACGCTCGGTCCCGTCGCGACGTTGATCGGTCTGGCATTTCGCCTCGGCGATCCGGACCACTTGCTCGGCGATCGCACAGACGTGGGCGTGACCATCGCGCTCGTGCCTGCCGACTTGCCCGGTATCTCGATCGGACGGCGCAACGATCCGATGGGCGTACCGTTTCAAAACGGGCCGAACATCGGCGTCGACGTGTTCGTTCCGCTCGACGCGATCATCGGCGGACCCGCGAGAGTCGGTGAGGGCTGGCGCATGCTGATGGAGCTGCTCGCGGCAGGACGCTGCATCTCGTTGCCTGCGCTCTCAGTCGGTGCTGCCGAGCTATCCGCACGCATCGCGGGTGCGTATGCGACCGTACGCGAGCAGTTCGACACACCGATCGGCCGGTTCGAAGGCATCGAGGAACCGCTCGCGCGGATCGGCGGCACCACCTACATGATGAACGCCGCGCGCGTGCTCACTGCGGGTGCAGTGGATGCCGGCGCGCGGCCAGCCGTCGTGTCCGCGATCGTCAAATGTTACCTGACCGAAGCGATGCGCGCGGTCGTCAACGACGCGATGGACATCCGCGCCGGATCTGCGATTTGTCGCGGCCCTCGCAACGATCTCGCGCGGGCGTATCTGGCGGCTCCGATCGGCATCACCGTGGAAGGCGCGAACATCCTCACGCGTTCGATGATCATCTACGGACAAGGCGCGCTTCGTTGCCACCCGTTCTTGCAACACGAGATGCGCGCGATCGATGCGGGCGACCTCGTCACGTTCGACGCGGCGTTCTTCGCTCACACGAACTTCGTGTTCCGCAACGCGGCCCGCGCGTTCGTGTTGGGGCTCTGCGAAGGTCGCTTGGTGCGGATCGCGCACGCGGGGCCGTTGCGGCCGTACTTACGAAGTCTCAGCCGCGCGTCGGCGGCGCTCGCCGTGATCTCCGATGGCGCGATGCTCATGCTCGGTGCCGACCTCAAGCGCCGCGAGAAGATCAGTGGCCGACTCGCCGACGCGCTCGCGTTTTCATACCTGGGCTGCGCGACGATCAAGTTCTTCGAGGACAGTGGGCGGCCGAGCACCGCGCTTCCGTTCGCTAGATGGGCGTGTGAACACGCGCTGCGTCAGGTGCACGTGGCGTTTGCCGGCATCTTGCAAAACCTGCCGGTTCGCTGGGCCGCGCGATTACTGGGTTTGATCGTGTTCCCACTCGGTACGCATCGCGAGCCGCCGAGTGACACGCTCGGCGCCGAAGTCGCGCGTGCGTTGCTCGACGACCGCGAAGAGCGAAACGTACTCACCGGCGACATCTTCGTGCCTCCGCCGGACGAACCAGGCCTAGGTCGCCTCGAGGCCGCACTCGACAAGGCGGTCGCCGCGCTTGCAGTCGAGAGCGCCGTGCGCGACGCGGTGCGCGAGGGCCGAATCGTGCGCGCGCCCGGGCACGAGCTGCTCGACCTCGCACTTCGGGCAGGGGTCATCAACGAGTTCGAGCGGCAACGCGTGAGCGACGCCGACGAAGCGCGCGAGGAAGTCGTTCAGGTCGATGCGTTCGACGCCGCGGCGTACCGGCAGTTACGCCGCTGAAAGCGGCAAGAACGCCCGCGCCACGGAGCAGCGCGGGCACTCACACTCACGGAACGATGCCGACGCAGTCGGTCGCACAGCTGAAGACGGACTCGCCGCAGGATGCGTTGTCGATACAGTCAGAGCACTTCTCTTCCTGATCCAAGTGGTCCGGATCGTCTGCGCGGTCCTCACACTTGCTCTCGCACTTGTCCGTGTCGTAGTCGCTGTCGAAGCAATCCTTGTATTTGCCGCAGATATCGCTGCAGTCGATCGCCTCGTCGGCGTCTTCGATCGGATTGTCTTCGCTATCACAGCTTACGTTTGCGAAGCCGAGTAAGCCCACGGTCATACAAGCGAACATCCAAGATTTCATGTTTGATCACTCCTCGTTTCGGATGTTCACTACGTCAGCAACATTGATGCCATGCGCGGATACGACCGACTATGTGCGTTGCTCGCGCGACTTCTCGCCTCGCTGTGTCAAGATGGATGAGGCTTTACCGCGCAGAAATCGCGTTTTTGCCAATTCTGATTTCGCATAACCTTTGCATCGCGGAGCGCGCGTGGACCTGGCTTACGACCGATCTTCGGTGACCGAACCCATCGCGTTGAAGGGCGGACATCGTCGCGACGGGGACGAGCCGCTGCTCGTCCCGGGCGAGACGTGTTGGAAGATCGCCCCCGCGCAGCGCTTCGCCGTGCTGATCGACGCTGCGGACTACTACGCGAATCTGCGCCGCGCGATCATTGCAGCCGAGCACGCAGTCGTGATCGTCGGCTGGGACATCGATAGTCGTACGCGCCTCGTGCCTGAAAAGAAGCCGAAAGATGGCTACCCGGCGACGCTATTGCCGTTCTTGCAAGCGGTCCTGGAGAAAAAGCCCGACCTCCACATCGTGCTGCTCGCCTGGGATTTCTCGATGATCTACGCGTTCGAGCGCGAGTTTCTGCCGGGCTTCACGTTTCGTTCGAAAGCTCACCCACGGCTGCACTTCGTGCTCGATGGCGCGCACGCGCTCGGTGCCTCACATCACCAGAAGATCGCGGTGATCGACGGTTGCGTCGCCTTCACGGGCGGCATGGATCTGACGATTCGCCGCTGGGATCGCAGTGCTCATGCGGCGAAAGAGCCTGCCCGCGTCGATCCAGCAGGCGAACCGTACGCTCCAATGCACGACGTCCAAGTTGCGGTCGACGGCGATGCCGCGGGAGAGATCCACGAGCTCGTGCGCGTGCGGCTCGAGCACGCACTGCAGTATGCGGAGCAGTCGGCTGATCACGTCCCCCCGCCGAAACTCCCCGAACCGCAGCCTCAGTGTGCGGGCACGGTTTGGCCGAGCGCGCTAAAGCCGGACTTCGAAGGCGTCGAGGTCGGCATCAGCCGCACGCACGCGTCGACTTCGGGTGACGAGGCCGACGTGCGAGAGATCGCCGCGCTCACGCGGGCGGCGCTGCTCACCGCGCGCAAGTACGTGTTCATCGAGAATCAGTATTTGACTGCAGCGCTCGCCGGCGATGCGCTCGCACAAAGTCTCGCGGAGGCTGAAGGTCCCGAGATCGTAGCGGTGCTGCCGAAAGCCGAGAGCGGTTGGTTGGAACAGAGCTCGATGGGTGTGCTTCGCGCGCGCATGCTCGAGCACGTCCGCCGCGCTGACAAGTACAAGCGGCTGCACATCTACTATCCGCGCGTGCCGGACCTCGGGGATCGCAGCGTCAACGTGCACTCGAAAGTGCTGATCATCGACGACAAGTTCTTGAAGATCGGCTCTTCCAACTTGAGCAATCGATCGCTCGGGCTCGATACGGAGTGCGACTTGTCGATCGAAGCCGCCGAAGGCGACGAGCGCGTCCAAAAAGCCGTCCAGCGCGTGCTGTGCCGTTTGCTCGGCGAACACCTCGAGCTCGATCCCGATGCGTGTGTACGCGCGCTCGACGAAGCAGGCTCACTCACGGCGTTGATCGAGTCGCGCCGCGGCCAGCCGCGCAGCTTGGAGCTGCTCGATTGGACTGCCGAAGACGCGCCGCTGAACCTCGAAGCGCTCGGCGAACTGGTCGTCGACCCCGAGCGGCCGATGGGCGCGGATGCGTTCGTGAAGGGTCTCTTGCCGGCCGAAGTACGATTGCCGATCGCGCGATCGCTCTTGGCCACGGTCGGCATGATCCTACCGATGGCACTCGTCTTCTGGTTTTGGAACAGCTTGCCGGACGACGTCTCCTCGACCGACCGCGTGCTGCACCTGTTGACCTCGGTGCGGAATCACCCGCTCGGTTTCCTATACGTGTGCGGCGCCTACGCGGTCCTCGGCCTCGCGTTCGTGCCGATCACTGCGCTGATCGGGGCGACTGCGCTCGTGTTCGAACCGGGGAGAGCGTTCGTATACTCGCTATCGGGCGCGCTGCTGTCCGCGACGGTCGCGTACGGCGTCGGCCGGCTCGCGGGTACACACGCGCTGCGGCAGCTCGATGGACCTCGGCTTCGCAAGCTTCGCTCGCAACTTCACGCGCAAGCGTTTCGCGCGACGGTGGTCGCTCGGCTTCTGCCGGTCGGTAACTTCACCGTGATCAACATGTTCGCCGGCGCATTGCGCGTCCCGTTGCTGTCGTTTCTCGCGGGCAACGTCGTCGGCATGTGTTTCGGCATCGGTGGCATCACGTTCCTCGCAGACCGGCTCGCTGCGGCATGGAACGCCCCGACCTTGTCCAGCGTAGTGACGCTTCTGGTCTACGTCGTCGGGTTGTTCGGCGTCTCGCTCGCTCTCTCGAAGTTGTTCGAGCGGCACAAGCGCAAGTGACAAACGCCCCATCCGCGCACGCGAATGGGGCGTTTTAGACACCCGTGGGTCGTTAGTCGACCCTCACTTCGTCGCGTCGTCGGCGGCCTCGTCGACCGCGTCGCCGGTGTCTTCAGCCGCTTCGTCGACGGCGTCTGCGGTGTCTTTTGCCCCCTCTTTGATCTCTCCGCCGGCCGACTTCTCCGATTCGGGTTCCTTCGAAGAGCAAGCGATGACTCCGAACGTGGATGTCAGGAGCGTTCCAATGATAATCCAGTGCTTCATATTTGCCTCGCTGTCAGCAGTGTCGGCGCAATACAAGCACGACGCATGCCACACAAGGCAAGAAAAGCTCAAAAGCGAACGACGACAGAGCTTCGAACGTACGGGCCCGATAACGCGAGCTCGCCGAGCTCTGCTTCGGTGATCGGGATGGCGTGGTCTGCAGCCTTGCGCGTCGGATCGACGTTGACACTCGAGCGCAGCGCATAGCCGCCTTCGATCAACAGACCGATGTTGAGCGAAGCGAATTCACCACGCCGGTTTTCGAGCAGCTGCGCGGGCGTATGTACGAGTACGCCGGCGCTGAGCGCGCCGAAGCCCGAGAGTGCGTGATCGTCGAAGCTGTTCGAGTCGTCGGACTCGAGCTCGAATGCGATGCGCGTGATACCGGTTGAAGCTCGCAGCTGCGGGTCGAGCCAGGAGAACAGCGCGTAGCGCAAGCTCGCGCCAGCCGAAAACGTCTGGCTTTCGAGCTGCGTGCGAAGCGCGCCCTGCCAGATCCCTTGCTCCTGCGCTTCAGCACCGAAGCCGAGCTCGATCGCGAGCGTCGTGCGCGGTGCGAGCTCTGCAATGTCGTAGCCGGCCCACACGCCGAGCCGCGTCGAGACGTTGTCGTCGTCGAACAAGTCGTAGCCGACGTCGGTGTAGAACACGGAATCGAGGCTCAGCGCGACCGTCCAGCGCGCGCGAGGATCGCCGTGCCGCACCGGTGGCTCGACTTCAGCCGTGTCTACGGTCTGCGGCGTGAAGCGCCGGTCTCGAAGCAGCGCCGCCCGGCCGGAGACGATGTCTGCCTGCTCGGCGGAGCTAGGCGCGTCCTTCCGCGGGTAGGCCGGGAAATGGCCGTTGGGAGCCGCAGGCGCGGCCGGCTGGGCAGCAGGTGCCGTGGTCGTAGCGGACGGCGGCGGAGGTTCAGCTGCCGGCGGATTCAAAACAGCGGGTTGATACGCAGCGGGGGCGGGTGCAGTCGGAGCGGCCGTGGGTGCCGGTTCGCTCTGCGCAGACGCGAGCCCGATGCAGGCAAACAGAGAAACCGAGAACGCAACGAGCCGCATCACTTCCCCCGATCCAAGATGCCGTCCACGAAAAATCCGCGAAGCGATCGCGCGCGATCTCGTGACGGCTCGCGCGTATCGAGCACGGTCACGTAGCCGATCCGACTCGGGTGCACGATCGCGAGCTTGCCTGCGTCGAAGAACGGGACCAGGTTCTGCACCGTCGAGTCGAGGAGCACTTCGCCCGTCTCTCCGCTCGCGAGATCGAGCGTACCGACCCACGTATCCGCTTTCGTCGCGACCCACAGCCGTTCGGTCTTGCGATCGAACAGCGCGCCTTCGAGCTGTCCGTTCGATGCGATCGGTGTGGCGGTGCGCTGCTCGAGATCGAGCAACGTGATGCCTTGCGCGTGGGTCAAGATCACCGCGTTCGGTCGATCGATCTCGATCACTGAAGTCACCGGTTGCGTGATCTGCAGCGACTCGAGCGAGCGATCCGGCCGCTCGCGCACGCTGTCGACATCGACGAACATCAAGGTCGTGCTGTCGTCGCCGTAGACGAGCGCGCGCGTCTTCACCTGCGTGTCTTTCGGCGAGGCGCCTTGGAACAACCGAATGTGATCGGCCGGTCCGGGCAGCGTCACGACCTGCGTCTTGCCGGATCGCGGATCGATCGAGCGCGCCTCCGAGCTGCGACCGACGACGAACACCTGCGGGGTGTCCGAGGCGCCGAACAGCGCCATGTCGCGCGGCGCTTGGCCGGCCCCGAGCGGATTCAACGTCGGCCGGAAGTCATTCAGCGTCGCGTCGCCCGTCCGTGCTTCGAGCCGGAACACGAACACGTCGTTCGCGTTGTCGCCGCGCACGTACATCACCGGCGCGTCCTCGCCGAACAACACCTGCGTCGGCTTCGGCATGCGGCCTTCACCTTCGCCGAGCTCGACGATCGTGCCGCGCTTTTCGATGTGGTTGAGATCGAAGAGGGTGATCTCTGCAGCCGACAGCAGCACGAGTAGGCGCCGCATCTCGCCGGCGATCGGCAGCTCGGGCGACACCAGCGCGCGTTCGAAGGCATGGGCGAGCCCTTCCGGAGTCTTGCTCGTCACCGCGTCGTCGTCACTCGGGTTCCGGTCGAGATCGACCACGACCAGCTCGTTCACGTTCTGCAGCGTCCGGCCGCCCGCTTCTTTGTCGCGATACAACACCGCGAATCGACCATCGTCCGATTGCACGAGCGTGTCGAACGGCGTCGCGCCGAGCTCGTAGTTGCGAACGTCGCCATCACTTTCGATCACGGCGAGTGTCGAGGGCTCCGCGCGTTCCTCTACGCTATCGCGGCGACCCGCGCAGATTACGAGGGCCTCGTCATGCTCGCGCCGCCGCTCCGCGCGCAGCGCGCCGTACGGCAGCTCCACGACCGTCGCTACCGCCTTTGGCTTCGAACTCACGACGTCGATCAGGTAGCCGGTGCGGGACGCGCCGGAGATCAACAGCAAGCGCTCGTCGAGTGCGACGGGCTGGCCGGTGAGCTCCACCGGTTGATCGAGCCCGTCCGATTGCCCACCGCACGCAGTTAGCAGCAGCAAGGCGCCGAGAAAGGATGTTCGCTGCGTCATGATCAGTTCCTGATCCGGCTGTTGAGCTCGAAGCCAGTCACGGTTTTGAGCGCGCTCGGATCGTTCCAGTCGATGAACGTCATGCGACCGTCCGGATGCTGCAAGTTGATGAACACCGATTGCGAGGCCGGTGCCACGCCGATCGAGATCGGCGGATTTTCGAGCTGCGTGATCGGATCGACCAAGAAGCTCGACAGCGACACGCGGTGTACTTCGCGCAGGCCGCGCGGGTCGTTGCGGAACAAGATGAACAGGTACGAGCTGTCGGGCACCATCGCGATCGGGCCGAGCGCGCTCGCCGTTTGCTGAAGCTTCACGTCGCCGCTCGCGACGCGCAGGAGGCTGTAGCCGTCCGAGCGATCGAGCTTCAAGTCGGGCGAGATGCCCGGCTGATTCGGGTCGCCATCGGCGCGCTTGTGCGTGATGAGCGCGCTCTTGTTGTCCGGCGTGAACACGACGGCTTCGACCGCCTTCCGCAGTGCGACAGTGCGCGGCGCGACGTTGCTATCGAGCGCGACGATCGTGAGCCGTTCGATGTCGATCGCGGTGGTGTACAGCAGCGCTACTTTGCCGTCGTCCGACACCGTGACGGAACCGACAACTTCCATCCCGACCGAGGTCGTGCGGATCGTCGTCGCGTCATCGAAGCCGCCCGGCAGTGGGATCCGCAAGATCGCGCGCTGATTGCGAAGCACTGCGATCGCGGCGCTGCCGTCGGGGAGCACGTCGAGATCCGTGACTGCGAACGGCAACACTTCTGGAACCCCGGCATCGTCGGCGTCTGCAGCTGGCGGCGGCGCGCTATACGCGAGCGACAAATCGATCGACTTGCGCGGTGCCGTTCCGTTCAGCTCCACCAAGTGCAACAAGCCTTGGCCTTCTGCTCGTGCGAGTGCGAACCGGCCGTCGGGTGTGATTGCGACGTCGACCGCTTTGAGATCCACGTCGCCGAACGTGACGAGCCGCGCGATGCCAGAGCCCTCGCGCTCGATTTGCGCGAAGTCGAGTACGGAGACGCCGTCTTCGGTCACGACGAACGCCTTCTGACCATCCGAAGAGAAGAAGAGGGAGCGTGGCCGAAAGCCGACCGTCATGTTGATCGCCTTGTCGCTCGCGCCATCGCTCGAGAGCACGATGACAGAGACGTCTTGAAACGAGCCGGAGCCGTTGTTCGCGCTCGCGTAAGTCGCGTTGTAGTAGACGACGGCGTGTTTCGCGTCCGGGGCGACGCCGATCGCGTTGGCACCGCTCACGACTTCGATCTCGGAGCTCGTCGAGCTCTCGGCGCGCGTGCGAATCACCGTCGCGGTTGGGGTCGAGCTTTGCTGCGACGAGCCTTGGTTCAAGACGATCGCGGCATCGGCACCGGCGAGTGTTCGCAAATACGTCGGACGACCCGAGGTCTCGACGGTGTGGATCGCTTGGGTCGCAGCATCGATCACTGCGACCGTTCCCGCTTCCGGATTCGCCGCGTAGACGTAGTTCTCGGAGGCTTGCGGCAGCTGCAGATCGACTTGGACCTCCACTTCGGGAGGCAGCGTGGTCGTGTCCGTCGAGCCCGGGTTCGCGCCGGAAGGCGGCGTACTCGGAGTCTGGCCGGTCGAGCCCGAGCCTGCCCCGCCCAAGCTTGGGCTCGGGGCCTGCGCCGGCGGCAAGTCTGCGCTGGTCCTGCCGGCTTCCGATGCGTCGTCACTGCTGCCGCTGCAGGCGGCGTACGCGAGTAACAGCGCAACGCACCCAATCCCAATTACATCACGTCGCATGATCCGCGGTCATGCACGAACTGTTCCTTCACTGCACACACGCAAATGTCATGTAGTTCCGCGATAAACTGCGTCAGGTTGTGCCGCCGTCCGCGGCACACGCCGGACTTCACTGTCAGTGTCTACCACCTGGCTGAACCACAGGATGGTGACAACCCGACGAGCGGATTGTTAGGCTGAACACCTTTCCGCTCCTGGTGAGGACTCATTTGTCTGAACACGTGCTCCTGGTGGACCCGGCGCGAGAGCAGCGATCTCTGCTGCAGACGTACCTCGAAACGGCAGGTTATCGAGTCTCGATAGCGGAGTCGGGTGAACCCGCGTTGCGCGCGTTTCGGGAAGCCCCAGCCGACGTGGTGCTGCTCGACGTCGTCGCACCCAGCTTCGAAGGTTTCGCCACCTGCAAGCAGCTGCGCGAGCTGCCCGCAGGTGCACACGCCGCGATCCTGTGTCTCACGCCGCGTTCGGATACCGCGACGCAAGCGCTCGCGATCGAAGCGGGCGCGGACGAATGCCTGACGACGCCGCTTCCTGATCGCGAGCTGCTGCAGACGATCCGCTCTGCGCTGCGTTTCAAACACCTCACGGAAGAGCTCACGCGCGAGCGCGATCAGCTGCGGGCCGCGCGCGACGCGGCTTTGATCACTCAACGCTTACGTGACGAAACCATCGCGCTCGTCGTCCACGATCTGAAGAACCCGCTCGCGGGCGTCCTCAGCAACGCGGAGTACTTGGTCAACACCAAGGGCATCGCCGGCGACCAAAAAGACTGTGCGCTGGACATCATGGCAGCGTCGCGGCGCTTGCACCGGCTCGTGATGAGCCTGCTCGACGTGAACCTGCGCGAACACGGCGTGCTGACGCCTGCGCTTCAGACGGTGGAGCTCTCGGAGCTGATCCCGCAGGTGCTCAATCAGTGCGCGCTCAGTCTCACCGACAAAGCGTTGCGGTGCGTCGTCACGGGCGTCGAAACGCCGCTCCGATTGCTCGTGGATCGCGACATGTTCTCGCGCCTATTCGAAAACCTGATCGACAACGCGGCGCGTTCGTCCGGGCACGGCGGTCAGGTTCTGATCGCCGTCGAGCGCGGGCCCGAATCGATCGCGATTCGCGTGACGGATCGCGGTCCGCGCTTCAGTGCGGAGTATCGAGCGCAAATGTTCGATGCCTACTTACCGGCTGACGAAACGCTGCGGCGCGCGCGTAAGACGCGGGGGCTCGGCCTGGCTTCGTGTCGCGCGATCGCTGAAGCTCACGGCGGCAGCATCCAGTGCGAAGACGCGCAGCCCGAAGGCTCGACGTTTTGCGTTCGTCTGCCGCTGCGTACACGTGGTTAGTTAAATGCAAACGGGCCGAACCTGATCGGTCCGGCCCGCTCGAGTGGACGTACCTCAGCGCTCAGCGCTCAAGGCACATCGCGATGCCCATGCCGCCGCCGATACACAGCGTGGCTAGGCCCTTCTTCGCGTTCGAACGCTTCATCTCGAACAGCAGGGTGTTCAAGATGCGCGCGCCCGAAGCGCCGATCGGGTGGCCGATCGCGATCGCGCCGCCGTTCACGTTCACCTTGGCCGGGTCCCAGCCCATGCTCTTGTTGACCGCACAGGCTTGCGCCGCGAACGCTTCGTTCGCTTCGACGAGGTCGAGGTCCGAGACCTTCCAGCCGGCCTTCTCGAGCGCCTTCTTGCTCGACGGGATGGGGCCGGTGCCCATGACCGCGGGGTCGACGCCGGCTTGCGCCCAGCTCGCGATCCGCGCGAGCGGCTCGATACCGCGGCGCTTCGCTTCTTCAGCCGTCATCAGCACCACGCCTGCGGCGCCGTCGTTCAAGCCCGACGCGTTGCCGGCCGTGACCGTGCCGCCGTCGCGAATGAACGCCGCGCCGAGCTTGCCGAGCTTCTCGATGTCGGTGTCGCCGCGGACGTATTCGTCCTTGTCGAAGGTGATGTCGCCCTTCTTGTTCTTGATCACGACGGGGACGATCTCGTCCTTGAACTTACCTTCGGACTGGGCCTTGGCCGCGCGCTTCTGCGAGTTCAGCGCGAACTCGTCCTGCTCCTTGCGACCGACCTCGAACTGCTTCGCGACGTTCTCGGCCGTGTTGCCCATGTGGTAGCCGTTGAACGCATCCCACAAGCCGTCTTTGATCATCGTGTCGACCAGCTCGGCCGCACCCATCTTCACGCCGGCGCGGAGGTAGCTGCAGTGTGGCGCGAGGCTCATGCTCTCTTGGCCGCCCGCGATGACGACCGTGCTGTCGCCGTTCTTGATCGCTTGGAAGCCGAGGGCGACGGCGCGCAGGCCGGAACCACAGATCATGTTCACGCCCCAAGCCGGAGTCGCGGCCGGGACGCCTGCCTTGATCGACGCCTGGCGGGCTGGTCCTTGACCCTGACCGGCGGTGAGGACCTGGCCGAGGATGACTTCCGATACTTCCTGAGACTCGAGGCGAGCGCGCTTCAGCAGTTCCTTGATGACGGTGGCGCCGAGATCGTGCGCCGGCACGTTGGCCAGGGTTCCGTTGAACGAGCCGACTGCCGTACGAGTGGCGGCAGCAATGACGATATCGGACATGCGAAAACGCTCCTTGTGACTGTCCCAACCGTTAGCACACCAACGGGAAGCCTGGCCAGGAGGTAAGACCTGGAGACGAGCGCCGTCCGCGACGGCGATATTGCAGGTGAAGCGTGGGTCGGATCACGTCGGAGTTCCCGCCAGTTGCGTCAGGTCAAAGTGGCCGCGGTGCACGACGTATGCACATTCGCTTACATCGACGTTTCCTTGTGCTAGCCTCTGAAATCGACGCAGTTTGTCGTTGTCGACGGAGTACACATGGACGACAAGCACGACCCCAACGCCAGCGTACCCATCGGCACGTTCAAGGCCACGAGCGAGGACGGCGAGCTCGAGATTCCAATCGAGATCGTGGCTGAAGACGTGATCGAAGAGCAGCAGCTCGCGATCACGACGTCGGATGGCGGGCCCGGCGGACCACTCTTTTCCGACCACGAGCCACCGCGGCGCCAGCGCGTTGCAACGTTGCTCGGTGTTCCGATGCCCGGCTCTGCAGTTGCAGGCCGCGAAGTCGCGGATCCGACGAGGGCTTCGAGGCGCGAGATCTCGGCTGCGGTCGACGACGCGCTCGATGAACGTCCAACTACGATTTACGGCTACAAGCGCGACTCGCTCGCCGAGCTCGAGCACTTGGTCGAATCGGAGATGACTGAGCTGTCGTCTTCGGCCGATCACACGGCAGAGATCGTCGGTGTAGTCGGCCGGAGCAGTGATACGGGCACGTACGAGATTGAAGTCCACGAGGTGCCCGACTCGCGGAAGTCGCCGCTGCCGGTACTCGCGCCTGCCCAGTTCGTCGAAGCCCGTGCGCGCGATGCACGTGATCAACGCGATCAACGTGATCAGTCAGCTGCTGCCGTTTCGTCCTCGAAGAAGAATCTCGGAACTCAAGATCGCGAGCGTGACGGGCAGCCGACAGCGCCGATCGCGTCGCGTAGCGACCGCGACCGAAAGCCACTCGAGAGCGAGCCACCAGTGAAGAAGCCGATCTCGAGCTTGGCGCCGATGGAGGTCAAGCGCCCACGCGCAGCGCAGAAGCAGCGCGAGCCTGCGTCGGCGATCGGCTACGCGCTCGTCGCGGCGATGGTGCTGCTCGGCATCGGCGGCTGGTTCCTGACTTCAGGCGGCTATCGCCGTTCGACCGACCAGGCCGCGCAGCCGACAGCTGCAGCGAGTGTCTTGCGTCCGGCCGATCCGCTCGCTTCATCGAAGCTGGCTGCGATCCCCGAGCCGGCGCCCACGGTCGCAGAGCCCACGCCTCCAGTCGAAGACGCGGTTCCAGCACCGGTGACCACTCCGGCCGAGCGCGGAACGTCGCGCCCGCGTGTCGCGAGCAAGACGCTGAAGAAGTCGCTTGCAGCTCCTGCACCGGCGCCGGCGTTTGGAGAGATCGAAACGCCGTCGCGCGACGACGTGCTGCACGGTCTCGATCGCGTTCGCTCGACCGTGAGCGCGTGTGCGGAAGGTCGTACTGGCGTCGCCGAAGTGGATCTCACGATCGCAGCCAATGGCATCGTGACCAACGCGCTCGTCGGTGGTGACTTCGGCGGTACGCCGCAGGGCTCGTGCATCGCGCGTGCGGTTCGCAAGGCGCGCTTCCCGACCTTCAAAGCCGACCGTTATCGCGTGCTGTTCCCGTACGTGCTGTGAAGCGCGTGCGTGAGCGAACACTCAGGTGAAAACGACCGCGCGGCTGGGAGGCAACACCTTCAACGGCGCGCGTGCGTCGAAGTCGCGCCTCGAGTGGGTCGGTGTGGCAACTCGGTGACGAACCTGAGCCGTTTCGGGTACGACAGGCAACCTTCTTCAGAACATGCCGAGCCGAGCTCGGCTGCCGATCGAGGAGTCACTGCATGAAGGCACTCGCCGTCTGGACAGGTCTGGTTCTCGCGCTCGGAGCATGTGACTCCGACACGGAGCCCGGCTCGGGCAATCTGACGACGGCCGGCGCGGGTGGCGCGGGCAGCGGCGGGACGAACGGCACGGCGGGCGGTGGGGCGGGCAACCTCGGCGCGGTTGCAGCTGGTAGCGGCGTCGCGGTTGCTGGAACCGGGGGCGGAGTGGCGGGCGTGAGCGCAGCCGGAACGGGCGCGAGCGCGGGCCGAAGTGGTTCGCCTGCAGCTGGCGGCGGCGGCGCAGGCGCCGGCGGCAGCGCAGCAGCTGGAACCGGAGGCCGCGGTGGTGCGGGTGGTCGCGGTGGTGCGGGCGGTGCGGGCGGTGCTGCCGGTGCAGCTGGTGGCGGCGCCACCGGCGAGAAGTTCAGCTTCTTCGTGACGAGCTTGTCCGGAATGGTCGAGCTCTCGAAGAGTCAGCAAGGGTTCGGTGGTGATCTGCGGTTCGGTGAGGCGACAGGCCTCGCGGGCGCCGACAAGATCTGCACGGCGCTCGCCGAAAAATCGCTGCCGGGTTCGGGGGCCAAGGGTTGGCGAGCGTTCTTGAGCACGGCGAAGGGCGGCATGAACGACGGGCCGATCCACGCGCGCGAACGCATCGGGCAGGGTCCTTGGTACGACCGGCTCGGTCGTACGGTAGCGATGTCGTTGAGCGCGTTGACGATGGAGCGCCCGATGGGCGCCGACACGGCCATTCGCAACGACTTGCCGAACGAGCGCGGCGAGCCGAATCACACCGACACGATGCAGGGTGCGGACGACAACCACGACACCGTGACGGGCTCGAACGCGATGGGCATGTTCGACAGCGCGAACGGCAACACGTGCGCAGACTGGACGAGCACCGCACAGCAGGCGGGTGGTGCCGCCGGCGGCGGTGGCGGTGGCAATTCCAGGGGCCCGATGGTCGGTCACTCGTGGCCGGCTGGAAGCGGGATGAACTGGATGCGCGCGCACAACGCGCCGGGGTGCTCGCCGAGCGTTTCACTCGTGCAGATGGGCGGCGGTAGCGGCACTGGCATCGGAAACGGCGGAGGCTACGGCGGCATCTACTGCTTCGCCCTGATGCCGTGAGCGGCGCGCCCGTCAGCGCGTGGGTGCGGGTAAGCCGAAGTCGAGCGTAATCGCGGCGAGCACGAATGGGCGGCCCCAGGTCGCGGCTGGCTTTTTCGCGAGCTCGACCTCGAGCTGCGGAATGGCGAGTCCGAACAGCACGCGTGCTCCAAGTCGAATGCGGGGTGCGACCGTGAAGTGAACGCCGGCGCGTGCGAGGATCGCGCCGGTGATCCGGTCGTCGACCGGGACCTTTTTGAGCGTTGGCGCAGCGACGAAGTCTGCGCGCATCCGGGTGATCAGCACCGCGCTCCCTGCACCCGCGCTGATCTCTACGCCGGAGACCGCGGCGTGTACGTCGAACATCCCTCCCAGGATGAAGCTGCGGAGGTTGGCCTTGTTCGATTCGCTCTCGACCGCGCCGCCGGCAAACGGCAGAACGCCGAGCGCAGAGACGGACCAGCTCGCGGTCGGCTGCAGACGAAAGTTCGCGAACGCAGCGAAGCTCGGGGTTGCACCACCCGGACTGACCGCGATCGCGGGGCCGAGTTCGACAAACAAGAGTGAGGGGCCGTCGTCGGATCGCGCCAGCTGCTCGTTTTCCGACTCTTCGGCTTCGCGCTCGGTCTGACGTTGCGCTTCGGCTTCCGCTTCGGCGCGCTCCTCGGCCTCGCGCTCGGCTTCGGCGCGCTCCTCAGCCTCGCGTTCGGCTTGCCGCTCCGCCTCCGCCTGGCGCTCCGCCTCGGCCTTGCGCTGCGCTTCCAAGCGTTCTGCTTCCTGACGCTGGGCCTCGGCCTGGCGCTCGGCTTCGGCTAATTTGCGCGCGCGTTCGACCTCCGCCGCTTCGGAACGGGTGGCATTCGGATCGGCGGTCGTGGTGGACGGCGTGCCTCCGGGGGCAGGGGTTCTGCCATCGCCGCTCACAGCTGCAGTCGCCGCGCCGCCATCGCCGCGCCGCGGCAAGCGCAGCCCGCGGGCCCGCATCGCTTCGGTCGCACGCACCGCGAGCAGTGCGTCGTCGCGATCGTCGTTCGGCAGCCGGACGATTTCACCGCCTCCGCTCGCGCCGCCTTCGCTCGCGACCCAGAGCTCGATCGCACTGCGAGCGACTTGCATCCGCAGCGCGGCGCGGGCACCCGCGTTCGTAGCCAAGAGCGGCAGGGGTGCCCGCGCGCTCGCTGTGTCGGGCCCGACCTCACGCACCCAGAAATCGTTGGCTTCGAGCTCCGCGCGAATGCGCGCGACGACGGCCGTGTCCTTCGGCACGCGTACGATGAGCACCGTGCCGACCGTGTCTTGCGCGAGACCGCGTGAAGCCGGCTCCACCGCTGCCAGCGTCAGTCCGAGCGACACGAGCGACAGAAGCGCGACGAGCGCATCTGACCGAGACCACGCGGACCACCTGTACACGAGACGCGCGAGACTGGAGAGCTCTACCGCGCGTCGCCGCGAAGCGTGTTTGCGAGCGCTGCGTGTGGGCCGCTCGGATACTCGCGCAGGTACTGCGCCGCGAGCTCGCGTGCGCTGGAGGCGTCCCCACTGCGGGAGGTCGCCTCGAGCAGACGGCCGCTCGCTTCGCGAGCCAGCGCGCCACTGGGTTGCTCCCTCAGATAGGTGCGGAACCACCACGCGGCCTCGGAGTAAGAACCATCCTGATCGAACTGTAACTTGCCGAGAGCAAACGCGGCTTGGGCAGCTTGCCGCGAACCACCGAAGCGCTGCCGCAAGAGATGCAGTGCCTGGGCCGCCGCATCATAGTCGCGACCGTAGCGAGCGAGATCAGAAAGCATCAACAACTCGGAAGCGTCTGCACCCTTACACGCCGCAAGGAAGCCCACGCTGCGCACGAGGGTCAGCGCGTCCGCGTAGCGGCCCGCCTGGGCGAGGCTACGCCAGCGCTCCGCGACGTCCCGCGCCTTCGCCCGAGCCGCCGCGTTCCGGTTGCGAGCCGCAGCCGACCGCGAGTGGACGTCGTGTCCCGAGCTCGAACGCACGCCGGTCTCGAGCCCGGTGACCGGAGTCGCGACGCCGTCATCTGCAGCTGCCGGCTGCGCATCCGTGGCCGCAGCTTCGACCACCATGATGTCTTCGGCCGTGTCAGCCGCGTCAGTCGTGACTTCGCTGTGCACTTCAGATTGTGCGCCAACGTTGAGCCGACCTTGCCGGCACGACGCAACCGCGCGTTGGCCCGCGTTGAGCTCGTAGTTCTGGCCGAACACGCAGCCGGAGATCTCGACGTGCCCTTCGTGCAGATCGAGCTCGAAGGCATCTTGCTCGGGGCTCCAGCGCACGTCGAACTTCGTGCCCGTGACCTTCACCGCGAACGGGCCTGCGCTCACGCGCCACGCCGCATTCGGAATCCGCTTCACGTTCACTTGCGCGAGGCCGTTCTCGAGCAACAGGTGCGCGCCGTTCGGCCACAGCTCTGCGATTCGAGCGCGCGAGCTCGGCGAGACATCGACGCGCGTGCCATCGGAAAACCGCATGGCTACCGCAGACTCGCTCGGCGCTTCGACCCACGTACCAGTCGTCCCGGGAACTTCTTGTTCGCCGATCGTCACCCCGATCAAACGCGTCTCGTGCTTGCTCGGAACGATCCACAACACGATGGCTGCTGCGAGCGCACCCGCCACCGCAGTCGCACCGATCGCGAGCGGCCAGCGCGTGATCGCGTGGCGCTGCACTTGCGGTATGTCGAGTGTGTCGAGCCGCGCGCGAACTTCAGTGCGAACCGACGACTGCGCACGCAGTGCATCTTGTTCGCGAGCGATGTGGCGCCCCAAGTCATCGAAGCGAGTCATGATGTCGCCTCCCCGGGCGTTACCCAGTCGGCGAGTGCGGGCTGTTCGCACGCGAGCGCCGTGAACGTACGCTGCGCGCGGGCGAGCCGACGTTTGATCGTTGCGAGCGAGACATTGCACGCGCTCGCGACTGCGGTGAGCTCCATGCCGTCGATATGGCGAAGCGCGAATGCGACGCGCTCATCGGCGGGCAGCTTCGACATCACTTCGTATGTGATGCGGAGAGCTTCACTGACTTCGAGCGGCGCGACTATGGCTTCCTGCTCGGGCACGTCGCCTGGAGCGAAGAACTGGATGATGCGCCAGCGCTGCCGCTTCACGATGCACTTGCGCGCTTTGCGAACTGCGATCCCGGTCAACCACCCACGAAGTGCGCGCGGATCGCGCACCTGACCGATCGACCCGAGCGCGACGACGAACACGTCTTGCAAGAGATCGGCGAGCTCGGTGTCCGGACCGAGCACGCGAAACAGCACCCGCTCCACGTCACGCGAATAGCGATCGAACAGCGCGCGGCGGGCCTCGGCGCGGCCGGCCTGCAGCGCCGCGACCAGCGCGACGTCGGAATCCGGGATCGGCAGCTCGACGACCTGTGTCGACGTCGAGGCGATTCGCGGAGATCGGGGAGAGTTCACCATTGCTCTGATATGGTTCCCAGTCGCGGGAGGGGCGGCTCAACGACCGCCTGTTCCAGAATTACCAGACCCGGAGGTGCCCATCGCGGTGCTCGGGGTCCGAGGCGTGCCGCTGGCCGTAGAACTGAAGTCCAACACCCACACGTTCCCATACCGCGCGATTCCCACCACCGTAATAAACGGCGTGACCGCGATTATGCAGAAGTTGCCGGCGTACTCGGGTGTTTCCTCCAACACGTCGAGGACAGCGTCGACCTTACTGACGTTCGAAAAGATGACTTCTGCGTCGACCCGCGCATTCGCAAGTTTCTCGCGGTCGTGGAGCGGACCTTGGTCCGGCCCTCGGGGATCGAAGCTATCGAACGTCGAGTAGTAAGAAGGCCCGCTGTTAGGCCCTCTCGGTCCGCCTTCGCCGCCGGCCAGACGAAGGCGCGCTGAGCATTGAAGTGCCGGGTCCCATTCGAGCGGCGGGAGTCCTGGGAATTGCGATGAACACAGGCTCGCGGGGTTTGCTCGCAGCTGGTTGATTCGCTCGAACAGCTTGTTCTCGTCAGACGCGTACGAGCTCTGCCACATGCTCTCGACGCGCCGGCACTCCGACGTTTGCGTGACCTTCGGCTCGTCGACGTCGGTGACTGCTGCGTCGCTGCGCCCGGATCGCCCTCCGATCGAGCCTGCGAGTGCGTCGCCAGCGTCCGAATCGACAGCGATGATCGGTGAACCCTTGCCGCCGGTGCACGCGTACACGAACAGACACGCGATCCCGCAAAGGAAAGTTGCGCCGCGGCGTTGCGGCTGAGAGCGGCGGGATTCGAGAACGTACATGAAGGAGCTCCTCACTCTACGCTGGGCTCAGTTTCGTTCAACGCGGCGCACGGCTCAGATTCGGCCGGCGAGCAGCCAGGCAACCGGCTGCATACCTAGTCGCGGGTCTTGGCTGAACCGTGCACACCGGGCTAAGGCACTATCGCGTGTTGGCGGGAAATTCGCCGGATCCCCCGCCAGCGACAAGGAGCGCCCCGCATGTCGAAACCAGCGCGCTGGTCCACGTACGCCAGTTTTTTCACATTTCTACTCGGTGGTGCGTGCGGCGGTGACGATGAGAAGCCCGAGGACACTCAGGAGGATCCGATCGTCAGCTGTACGACGCTCAAGGACCTGCCCTGTAGCTGTCCTGGCGGCGGCTACGGCATCTACACCTGCGACAGCCAGTGCGTGCAGTGTCCGGCGCCTGCCGCCGGAGCGGGTGCGGCTCCTGCCGCGGGAAGCTCCTCGACGGGTACCGGTGCTGCAGGACGTGGCATGGGTGGTTTCGCAGGCCGTGCGGGCCGCGGGATGGATCCAAGCGGCGCGGCCGGCGGCGGCGCGGCCGTACCGCCTGGCGGAGCGGGCGGCATGCTGGCTGGTGCGCCGGGTGCCGCTGGGAGCAGCACGCCCCCCGCAGCTGGTAGCGGCGGGATGATGGCGGCAGCAGGCAGCGGCGCGATGACGACCGGCGACGTGCCCGCGACGGCCGTGTGCGAGCCGGTGTCGAGCTGGCCGGCGCAATCCGCGATGTTCGAGACCGAGGTGTTGCGGCTCGTGAACGAGAACCGCGCCAAAGGCTGGAACTGCGACACCGAGGGCATGAAGCCCCCGGCCGGCCCGCTCACGATGGAGCCCACGTTGCGCTGTTCGGCGCGACTGCACTCCAAAGACATGGCGGATCAGATGTATTTCGAGCACGACGCGCCCGATGGCAGCGACCCGGGCGATCGCATGACGGCCGCTGGGTACGTCGGCAGGACGTGGGGCGAGAACATCGCGAAGGGCCAAACCACGCCGGAGCAGGTCGTCCAAGGCTGGATGGACAGCGATGGTCACTGCTCGAACATCATGAACGGCACGTTCAACTTGATCGGCGTCGGTTACTTCGCCGGCATGTCGACGAACATGCGTTTCAACAGCGAGCTGTACTGGACGCAGAACTTCGGCGCGAGTGGCGGGACGACTCCCCGGCGCTGAACACGTCGCTGTCATGTCAGGCCAGTGGACGAGGTCATCCGACAACGTCCAAGCAGGTTGACGCCACGCGCTCGCGCGCGGCGTAGATCCGCGAGGCAGAGCGACGGCATGCTCGTTGCTCTTGTTCGCGTGTATGACTGCCGAGCCACTCACGCGCCTGCGGAATCGAGCTCAGTCAGGTGATCTGATCGAGTCTGGGATCTTGTCCACGGTGGCACCGATCGATGACGTGCCCGCGTTCGTGCCGCCGCCGTCCGATGCGCTGCCGGTGATCCAATGGCTTTCCGAAGCCGTGCAGCTCCATGTTCAGGCCTCGTTCGACGTGTTGCGCGCGCGACTGCGCTTCGCGCGCGAAAGGCTGCGCGACGGGCGCAGCTCGCAGACAGGCGACGAGGCCCTGCGGCTCACCACGTTGCTCGCGACAGACATGGAAGCTTTTACGCCGATGCTCGAGCGGCTGGGCGACTCGCGTGCACAGCAGCTCATGCACGCGCACAACGAAATCTTGCGCAGCTGCCTGCGGCGGAATCACGGTCGCGAAGTCGCGCACACCGGTGACGGCGTACTCGCGTCATTTCGATCGCCCGTGCACGCGATGCGCTGCGCGATCGCAATGCAGCGCCGGTTGCAAGCGCACAACCTCGAGAACCCTGGCACGCCGCTGCGCATTCGGATCGGGCTGCACGCCGGTGTTCCGCTGCCGGAAGAGGATCGGTTGTTCGGAGCTTGTGTGAACGTGACGGTGCGCGTGTGCAGCGTCGCCAAGCCGGGCGCGATCCTCGCGTCGGAGGTGGTGCTTCGGTTGCTCGAAGGTCAGAGCGTATTTCGCTTCATCGATCGCGGGTCCGTCGCGCTGAAAGGCATTCGGATTCCGCGCCAACTGCACGAAGTCGTGTGGCAACTCCAAGCTGCGCCCGCCTTGCCGGTTACGTTGAACTGACGCATACGTTCCGGCCTCGTGAAATGGGAGCTGCCAGACGACGGGCTCGTGGAGTTGATCCCCGACTTCGTGCCGGCCGAGCGGTGCGCGACGACGTTCGACGCGTTGCGCGCCGCCCTTCCGTTCGAAGCGAAAGAGATTCGCATTCTGGGGCGGCCGGTCATGCAACCGCGGCTCACGGCGTGGGTCGGTGACGAAGGTGCGGTCTACCGCTATTCGGGCACGCTCAACGTTCCGCAGCCGTGGCCGGAGGCGCTGCTCGAGTTGCGAGCGCGCGTGGCTGACGTCGCCGGCGTCGCGTTCAACAGCGTCCTGTGCAACCTGTATCGGGGCGGAACCGATTCGATGGGCATGCACTCCGACAGCGAGCCTGAGCTCGGACGAAATCCGATCATCGCGTCGCTGTCACTCGGCGCGGTCCGCCGCTTTCAGCTGCGGCATCGCAAGCAGCGTGGTGTCGGGGTCGATATCGATCTGCCGGATGGCAGCTTGCTGATCATGCGAGGTGCGCTGCAGCACTACTATCGCCACGGTGTGCCGAAGCAGCCGAATGTCAAAGGCGCGCGGCTGAACCTGACGTTTCGACGCGTGGCGCCGAGTTCGTAGTCCAGACCGTGGCGGATCGCGCGGGGTCCGCAACACGACAGTGTTTCAAAGCTCGTCGTCGCGGGCGCCCAACGCGTTCGTGATTCGGTAGAGCTGGTTGCCGACTGCTTCGTAGGCCGCACACAACTCACTCGACCACAACCGCGTTCGCAGATCGTCCGCCGACATCGCGCCGTCGAACAGTTTGTGCCGCGTCTCGGTCTCGAGCGCGTTCAACTCGATCTCGGTCGCTTGTGCGCGCGTCAAGCTCGGCACGACTTGCGCCGACAAGCTGTCGATCAACATGCCGAGCGCGTCATCCACGATCGCGTGCACGCGTTCGAGTGCGCGCTCCCCATCGCCCGTCGGCAGCAAGCCGTGTTCGGGCGCTTTTTCAGCGATGCGTAAGGTCGCGGAGATCGCGTCGGTGAGGTGAATGCAGGCGATCGCTGCTGCTCGCAGCTGCTGCGCGTCGACGGCTTCGGTCGCACCGTCGAGCAGCTGTTGCAACGTTGCCGCCGCTTCGCGCAACGCCCGCTCGGTCTGCGCCGACGGACCGCGATCGGCAGTCATCGTGATCTCGCGCAGTCCGGCGAGCGCGTTCCGGCAGAGCGACAGCGCGTTCGCGAGCGAGTTGCCGGCCGTCAGTGCCGAGACGCGCGGGCTCGGAGCCGCCCCGCGTTCCGCGACACGAAGCGCCAGCGGTAAGACCAGGAATGCGACCGTTGCAGCGACGATCTCGAGCGCGAGAAAACCGGCCCCGAGATACAAGCTCATGCCCGGCACGAGCACGTTCGGGCCGAAGCCAGCTTGCGCGGGATTGCGTGCGACGAGCACTTCCGACAAGCGAGTCCAGAGCGGCAGGCCGACCAGCGCGACGAACGTCATCGCGAACGCGAGCACCGCATGCGCGGGTACGAGTCGGCGCGCTTCGCGTCCAAA
>DASRXR010001154.1:0-7576 GCA_035687405.1 Polyangiales bacterium | reverse complement strand
TCGAGCTGCTCACGGTTCATCGCTGCGCAGGCGAAAAACTTCCGGTGAAAGTGCGACGTGGATTTCGTCCCTCGGCACCGCGCTCGCTACTCTTCCACCTCGACCATGTACTTCGCGGACATGCGTCCGCCGTGCACCTTGATCTTCGCGAGCTCGGCGTTGATCTGGTGGCGTTCCTCGCCGTTGCGGAGGAACGGAGCTTCACGCGTGCGGCAGCAAAGCTGAGCGTCTCGTAGTCCGCGCTCAGCTACACGGTTCGGCGCCTCGAAACGCGCCTCGGGCTTCGGCTTCTAATCGCGCGACGCGAAGCGTGGCCCCCACGGAAGGAGGCGAACGCCTTCTGCGCACGCTGCGTCCCGCGTTCTACCTGATCGACACTGAGCTCGACGCAGTGGGCGAGCGTCGTGACAAGCCCGCGGGCACGATCCGAATCACAGCGAACGATCACGCCGCAGACATGATTCTGTGGCCGGTGATTTCTCGGCTCCTACCGAACTACCCGGACATCAAGGCGGAGATCGACATCGACCACGGTTTGACGGACATAGTTGCCGACCGCTACGACGGCGGCGTCCGGTTCGGAGATCAGGTCGCGAAGGACATGATTGCCGTGCGCATCGGTCAGGACTTGCGCATGGCCGCCGTCGGCGCGCGTTCCTACTTCGCGTCGCGCACCAAGCCGAAGACGCCGCAAGACCTCGTCAACCACAGTTGCATCCACTTCCGCCAACCAAGCGCGGGTGGTCTCTACGCCTGAGAGTTCGAGAAGCGCGGGCGGGAACTGAGAGTCCGGGTTGACGGCCAGCTCATCTTCAACCGCATGCCTGAGATGTTGACGGCAGCGCGGGCTGGCTTTGGGCTCGCGTACTTGATGGATGACTTGGTGCAGGCAGACGTGGCGAAAGGTCGACTGACGCGCGTGCTCGCCGATTGGTGTCCGCCGTTCTCGGGCTACCACCTATACATCCAAGTGGGCGGCAGCCTTCGCCGGCGTTCGCCTTACTCGTCAACGCGCTGCGCTTCAAGAGTGAACCGAGGACTCGAGCTGCCCGCTCGGAGACTCGCCAAAGGTGAAAGCGTTGTGGTCGCTCCGGACGGCCAGCGATCGTGTGCGCAGCGAACCTGCACGAGTACAGCAGCGCTCACGGGTGGCGACGCCTGAACACCTTAGCTCGAACCGAACGGCATGTTTTAATCAGCTGACAGATGACTAAAACACCGAGGGTCAGCTCCGCACTTGCCTGCCTGATTCTGATCGCGTGCTCGGCCGAAAACAAAGGCAAGCCCGAGAAAATGGCTTCAGGTGGCGGCCTCGACAACGGAGACGCGTCTGTGAATGTGACGGCTCCAAGCGAGGGCGACGCCTTTCTCGAAGACTACGCAGCCGCAGTCTGCGCGATGTACGAGCCGTGCTGCAAAACAGAAGGCCTCGGTTACGACGCCAACGGTTGCACGACCTGGTTCCGCAAAGTGACCGCTGCGTACTTCAAGGGCGACTATACGACTGACGCAGCGAGCAGCTGTCTGTCGAAGCTCGCAGAAGTGCGCGCAGCGGACGCGCAACGCTGCGCGAACGTGCTCGACTTCAACCTCGCGACCCTTCGCAGTGACTGTCAGAAAGCATTCGGTGCAGCGGCTCGAGACGGTGCAGCGCCCGGTGGAAAGTGCCTGCTGTCTGGAGACTGCGCTCGACCGGCAGGCGGTTCTGTGATCTGTTACAGCGGAACCTGTCTACCCGAACGCCGCGGCAACGCCGGCGATGGGCCGTGCTACATCGGTAGCACGCTCCCGGACGAGATCGTGACGTGCGAAGCAGAGGACGGTCTCTACTGCCACCGCGCCAACAACGTGTGTACTCCCAAAGTCGAAGATGGCGAGCCATGCCCAAGTCCAATGGCATGCAAAGAGACTGCACGCTGCAACGGCGGGCGCTGCGAAACAATGCCCGGGCCTGGTGAAGCTTGCATGAACGGCATCCAAGGAGCGGGCGGCTTCTGCCGACCTGACAGCGCGTGTGATCGCGTCACACTGATTTGTGGGGCGTCACTGCCAGAGGGTGCGACGTGCAGGGGTCCCGGGGAATGCACCAGTGGCTCATGCGTGAGCACCAAATGTGCAAAGCCGATGTTCACAAACGCGCTCAACTGCACGGGTCGCAACGACTAAGCGGAGTGCGTCAAGATCCGTCGCGCTTGCAGCGCAGCTCGACCATCGTGCCGTCGGGTGCATTCGGGCGCTTGCCTGCAGGGAGACACTCGCACGTGATGCGGTCGGGTGGGTTGCCGCAACCAAAGCACTCCAACGGATCGAGTGTCGTGCACGAGTCCGACATCGCGAACCGGCACTTTTGCCAGAGCGCGGTCGAGCCCTTGAGACCAAGACCAAACTCGTTGCCTGTATACACATCGAGCGAGAAGACGTGGAGCATGCCGTCCTGAAGCCGCGCGACCAGGCCGTTCGGGTTGACGCTGTCAGTTCCTAACGTCTCCCAAAACACCTGAAACGGTTCGTTCGCATCGAAAGCATCTTGAACGCACTTGAACGCTTTTGCTTTTTCGTCGTCGGTTGCTTTGTAGCTGAGATTGCCGCAGTCGATCGCGTCGCGGCTCGTCTGCAAGTGCGCGAGGAGGTCCGGCTTCGTGCAGCTCGCGGGGACTTCGCTGAAACCGTTGGTGGGATCGGGGGCGACCTCGGGGGTGCTCAGCGTTCCCTCCCAGGCCGCATCGGGGCAGTCGTCGCTGCAGCCGCACGCGACGTCCTCACCGACTTCGCATATGCCGTCGCCGCAGGTGCCGTTGATGCAGCCAACGCTTCCTTCGATCGGCGAGACGCACACGCGCAGGCGGCTCTGATCGTAGCCAGCGCTTCGGATGTAGAATTCGTGGAAAGGTGCGCAGCAAGCGAGGCGGGGCGAGCCTTTGCCATAGCCGTAGATACCCGGACCCCAGCACTCGGGTCCGACCGACCCGCCGCTGCCAGCCGCGGCGCTCGCGCCTGCGGCGGGGAAGGCTTTGGCGCCCGCCGGAATGAGGCTATTGGCACCGGCGCGAGCTTCGCCGTTTTGCGCGGAGTTGCCGGCAGCGGAGTCCGCGGAGCGAGCTGACGCACAGCTGATGGCGGCAAGGCAGAGCAGGGCGGTGCCAAGTTGTGCCACGCGGTAGGTCATGCCGCTCAGAGCAGCAAGACCCGTGCCTTAGCACAATCGATCTGCTTCGGCTTCCCCGCGAGCGCGACAACCTCGTGTCCCTGCCGGCGCGGTACCAAAGCGTGCCCTTCGGTCCGGACGAGACGCTCGCGCGTGGAGTCTTCGCTGGGGTGGACACCCAATCGTCAGCGCACACCTGGAGTTCCTCGCGGGCCGGCGACCCGAAGTGATGGCGCGCGCCAGTCTTGCGATACCTAGAGCAACAAGGTATTAACAACACCTTGCGACTCTAGGTATGGAGCGTGCGTATGGCGAGTCCAGGCTATCTATCCGGCGTGCCGGAGATCTTGATTCTGCGCCTACTTTCCGATCGGGAGATGTACGGCTACGAAATCGTCCAGGCGATCGAAGTCGAGAGCGAGTCAGAGATCGTGCTCGGCGAAGGTGTGGTCTACCCCGTGCTGCATTCTCTCGAGCAGCGCGGACTCCTCAAAGCAAGGCGAAAGCCGGTGAACGGGCGCACGCGGGTGTACTACTCGGTCACGCGGACGGGGAAAGAGCGGTTGCGCGACGTCGCAAGTGAGTGGACTCGCATCGCGAGTGCGGTTTCGCGCATTTTGGACGGAGGCCGCGATGGCAAAGCCACGATTTGATGAGCTCAGGGAGCGCTTGCTGCGCGCTGGCATCGCGCCCTCGCACGTGGAGCGCTACGTACGAGAGCTGCGCGATCACTACGAGGATCTGTACCGAGCAGCGTGTGAATCTGGCGTGCCGCCATCAGCTGCAGTGCATGCCGCGCGCACCAAACTCGGCAGCGACGACGCCCTGGCGGAGAGCGTGCTCGCACGACCCGAGCTGCGCAGCATCGCTGCGCGGTATCCGGCGCTGGTTTTCGGCGTGGCGCCGCTTCTGATGTGGATGGGGCTTCATACGCTCGCTGTGTGGGCGCTGCTGGGCGTGGTGACGAGCAACGAACACGAGCTTCGCTCGCAAATACCACTCGATCGTTTGGTACGCATGATCGAGGTGTACTGTCTGGTGCTCGTGAGGGTGTTGCCTGTGCTTCTGAGCGCGGGCGTATTCTGGTCAGCGATGCGTCGACGGGCGAGCGCGCGCTGGCCGATCACGGGCGCGGTGGCCATGACCATAGCTGCCGCGTCGATCGCGGTGATCGCCGATGATGAGCAGGTCGGCCTGGTCACGTCCCTGTTGCCTGGCTTGCGCACAGCCATATTGGTTGGCTACGGGTCGCTGAATCTGAGTGCACTGGGCGAGAGCGGCCTGCGCGCGTGCTTGATGCTCGCGCTTACGCTCGTGCCTTACGGGTTTTGGCTGGCGCGCCGGACACATACTCATTGACCGTGATGCTCGCTCGCCAATCCACCGGCGTTAGTGCCGCACTCTCGGGTTTGGCGCACGTGTTCGTGATTCTGACGGCGCCCGCTGCGATGCGCCCGCCGGCAAGTCATGTGCAATCATTTGTCGAAATGACCCTAGAAGAGCGTGGCTCGAACAAGTCGGAAGATGGGACCGAAGCCGAGCCTCCGGTTTCTTCGGAGACAGCTACGGCTCACCGACTACCGCCACCCCCTCGACGCGCGAAGAAAGCTGGCTCCGCGCAGCAACCAAGACCCGACGATGCGCCGGCAGAGGCAGCTCATCAGGCATCTGCAGACCGCGAGCCAGGGGCGGCAGCTCCACCTACACCTTCGATGGTGAGCGCGCCGAAGAGACTGAATCTCATGCCAACGGCCAGCGCGCTGTCGACCACGGCATGCGGGATGCTTGACGATCGGGCGCCTGCAGACTGCGACGCTTCCAACGGCGTCCCTATCGCCGGTGCAACGGAAAGGGCATTGAACGAGAGCTTCAGTGCAGCTGCCAATCGACCCGCATATCGCGACCAGCGCGAGCCTCCCAAGCTCATGCCCGCAGCTGACGGCGGCTATGAATACACGGACCGCACGGACGGGTGGTTTCTGCTTTTTCGGGCACACATCGCTGTGGACGGCACGGTGCGGTTCGACGACGGCGCGAGATTGCAGACCGCGCCAATCCCCATCGCAGGAGTCTTCGATATCGACAACACATCTCGACACGACGAGCGGCACTCGGCCGAGAAGCGTTGGTTCTTGGAACAGACTGCAGAGTTGCGAAGCAGGCTCGCGAACGCGGCACGGGCCGTGGAACACCGACGCGTGCGGCGCATCGTCGGGAACGCGTTAGAACACATCCGAGTCAGTTCGACGGCGCCAAAAGCCAAACGCGACGCGGTCATCGAGCTCTGGCTGGGATGCGACGACACATCTGGGCAACGAGCCTTCGTCGAAGAATGGGTGCGCGAGCACATGCCACAAGCGCTGTCAGACCAACTTGCCCACTTTGCAGCGGGGGATAGGCATCGAAATGACGGTGCGAGATGAGGTCAGGCTCCGCATAGGCGCCGTCGAAATTCGCGGATCACGGGCATCTGTTCGATCCACGGGGAGGCGTCGGATCGGGCTTCGTCGTGAGAGTTGACGCGGCCTACGAAGCCTGCCGGGATCTGACTGTGCATCTCGGGCGGATCTGCGGTTTCATCCACGTAGTAGTGGTACTCGTAGCCGGGAACGCACAGGTGGTCGTCGATCGGGACATCGATGGTTCGCACACCAAAGCTCGACAGTTCGGTGGTCATGGCCTGAGGCGGCACGATCCACGCGTTCTCGGGACCCGCGAAAAACAGGTACTGAATGCGCTTGTTCTTCGATAACACCCGGTAGCGTTCGATCGTTCCACCGTAGAGGTTGCTGTGAGAGCGCGCGTGCTCGACGACGCCGCGGCTAAAGTCCGGCTCGTAGCCGGTGACGAAGCGTAGCGACGTCGGATCGCCTGGCTTGCGAAAGTAAGCGACGCGCCGGCCGCCATTGATCAACCTCCGTCGATCCGATTGAGCACGGCGGCGCGGATCAGTGAAATCGCGGTACGGCTCGATGCGGCCGTCCGGTACCAACCGCAGCAGCTGAAACAGTGCAGTGCGATCGAGCTTCACCTTGCGCACCTTCCTACCCAGGTCTTCCAGGGCCGTCTGTATCTCGAGCGGCAGGTCGGTCGTGGCCTCCATCGAATGAATGTACTCGTCGCCGTCGTCGTGGAACGTAGTCCTGACATCACCCTTGCCAATCCAAATGCCCGTACCCTCCATGGCGATGTGGGATGCGCAGCGCCAGACCAGCGAGCCATCTTTGTAAAAGATGCGCGGATAGATCTGCATGCGGCCAGTGCGGTAGTGAGTTTGTGCCAGGTACGCAACGCAGAACCGCAAGCTGGGGTTCTGTCGCACGGTCGTCAGGTAGAAACGAGTACCAAACATCTCGAGCTTGAAGCTGGGCGGGTACCGCGCGACGAAGCGCAGCGGATGTTTGCGCGCGGTGCCAGCTGGGAGCACAGGCACGCCAGCATCGATCAGTTGCTGGAGCTCACGTCTAACTCGATCTGGAGTTAGGCTCGCTGCACGATTGCTGGGCACGATCGCGGTAGCCAAGGCAGAACGCATTGAATAGCGTACGACTAAACATCGATCGGCAGCCAGAATGCAGCACGCACCGTAGACGTCCGTAGACGTCCTGAGACGTCCACGGCGCACGCGCGTAACTCACTCCCGACGCCGGTACGTGATCCTCAAGTCATCGGCCCATTCCGCGTCGTCGCGACGCAACTTCGATCGTCCGTCGATCGTTCGGAAGTTATCCGCAAACGTGCCGGTAAATCGTTGCGAAAAGCCTGGGGCGATCCGCTCCCAGTGCCATGCCTTATCGTCGATGTGTGTGGTGTAGTCGCGGAACACGCCGCGCGAGTCATAGTAGTGCATGCTCAAGGGTGATGAGCTCGGCTCGGCGGGAGCCTTCGGGTCTATACGATCCGCCTCCGTAAACCCGAGGATCGAGATCGAGTCGGGGAAGTCGGGATGATCCGTACGGGCACGGAAGATGATAAACCGCTTGCCCTCGAGCCACTCGACGTCCGCAGTGCCATGGACAACGACGCCCGGTAGCGCGGGGTGCGTAGCTTCGGTCGTCCAACTGCCGACGAGTCGATCGAGCGATTCGAGTGCTGGAGTAGGTGGGTTTGCCATGGCGCCTTCTTTGCGGGTCCTCTGAATAGTGCGCGCCTCTTACTTCCGGCGGCCGATCCGAGATACGCACGAAAAACGGCACGGCGCCGGCACCCCATGCCAATTCGAGCGCCGAGACGAGTGCTCACGGCCCGGCCTGCGTCTCGAGCAAGTGCCCGGCGATCATCGCGAGAACCTCCGCGTTCGGCGCGCGCGGAGTGATCTCGCGGAAACCGAGCACTTGCTCGAGACGCAGGCCGGGCCGTGAGCACTCGTCTCGGCGCTCGAATTGGCATGGGGTGCCGGCGCCGTGCCGAGTGCTCACGGCCCGGCCTGCG
>DASRXR010001153.1:0-6083 GCA_035687405.1 Polyangiales bacterium | reverse complement strand
TGCCATTGCCGACCAACCCGTCCGCGAGCGGGCCATTGCGATGCGGGCAGCTCGCTTGCGTCGCGAACAAGCGATCATCGCGTGTTCGGAACACCGCGATCGCTCGCCCCTCCACGTCGAAATTGCGTCCTTCGCCGAACGGGATCTCCGACACCAATCCGAGCCGATAGTGTTTGTGCATGACCTTCATCCCAATACAGGCAAGACGTTCCGAAACTGATTTGCTGTCTTCGGTTTGTCGCGCTCGAGCCAGACGTCCCGCGCCGCTGCGCTCGACTCTTGCATCGCCTGATCGAGCTCGGCCGCGATACCTTCACTGTCATCGACGACGATCGCTTTGATCTTCGCGATGCCGAGGCGCTCGACGAACGCGTACGTGCGCTCTTTGTACTTCGCGTTCTCGCGGTAGTACTGGATGAAACGTCCGCTCATCCGCAGCACTTCGTCGTGACTGTCGACCGTGCAAAGCAAGTCGCCTTTGCGAATGTGTGAGCCCGCAGCGCCGCCGACGTAGATCTCCCACTTGCCGCCCTCGACTGCGACCGCGCCGACGTCCTTCACGAGCGCTTCGGAACAGTTTCGCGGACAACCCGCCGTCGCGAGCTTCAGCTTGCCCGGACTATCGAGCCCGCGATAACGCCGCTCGATCTTGATCGCGAGCCCCATGCTGTCACCGAGCCCGAATCGGCAGTACTCGGTGCCGATGCAGCTCTTGCACGTGCGGTAACTCTTGCCCCACGCGGAGCCAGCCGGCATGTCGAGGTCCCGCCACATCGCGGGCATGTCGTCCTTTTTGACACCGACTAGATCGATCCGCTGCCCACCCGTCAGCTTCACGAGTGGGACCTTGTACTTGTCTGCAACATCGGCGATTCGCCGCAGCTCCGCAGCCGTGGTGACGCCGCCCGGCATCTCGGGGATCACCGAAAACGTCCCGTCCTTCTGAATGTTGCCGTGCACGCGGTCGTTGATGAAGCGCGCATCGCGCTCGTCGTCGAACTCGCCTTTCCACACCACCGAGAGCAGCGACGCGAGCGCCGGTTTACTGGTCGGATCTTCTTTGCCGCCGCCGAGCGCTGCGAACACTTTGGAGACCGACGTGAGCTTGCGCGCCCGAACCTCGTCGATCAGCTCTTTCTTGTTCAGCGGAATGTTCGGCACGTAGTAGTGGACCGTCGGGTCTTCTTCCGCCTTACCGCCGCAATACCACTCGACCAAGTCTTTCACTTGCGACTTGCACGATCCGCAGCCCATGCCCGCGCGTGTCGCCGCCATCACCGCGGTCGGCGTTCGCTTGCCGAGCTTCACGCAGCCGCCGATCGCGCCCTTCGAGACACCGTTGCAGTTACAGACCTGCGCCTCGTCTGGCATCTCATCGAGGGTGACGCTCTTCGTCGGCGCACCGATGTCGAACAGCAGCGATAGGCGCTCTTCCGGCAGCGGCGTGTTCCGATCGAACGCCTGCATCAGGTACGCTGCTTTGTCCAAGTCGCCGAGCATGATCGCGCCGACGAGCCGGCCTTTCCGGATGATCAGCTTCTTGTACGTGCCTCGCTTCGGCTCCGAGAAGCGCACCACTTCATCGTCCTCTTCGGTCGGATCGGTCAACCCCATCGACGCGAGCTCGACACCGACGACTTTCAACTTCGTCGACAACTTCGAGCCGAGGTACTGCGCGCTGCGATTTTTCCCAGTCAGATGATCCGCCAGCACCTTCCCTTGTTCCCACAGCGGCGCGACCAAGCCGTACACCAGGCCGCGGTGCTGCGCGCACTCGCCGACCACGTAGATGTTGGGGTCGTCGACCGAGCGCATGTGGTTGTCGACTACGATCGCGCGTTCGACTGTGAGACCGGCCGTCAAACCGATCTCGCTGTTGGGCTTGATCCCAGCCGACACCACGATCAGATCGCACTCCAGAACCGATCCGTCTTTGAACGCGAGACCGGTGACCCCTCGTTCGTCACCCAACACCTCGGTCGTCGACTTCTCGAGATGTACGTGGAGACCCATCCCGCGCATCGCGCTCCGCAGAATCGTGCCGCCTTCGGAATCGAGCTGCTGATTCATCAAGTGCGACATGAGGTGGACGACGTGCACTTCACAGCCGTGGTTCAATAACCCGCGCGCTGCCTCCAGACCGAGTAGGCCTCCACCGATCACCGCGGCCTTCTTGGCGTTGCGTGCGGCGGTCACGATCGCGCTGCAGTCGTCCAGCGTTCGGAAGCCGAAGACACCTTCGCGCAGCTCACCCGATGCGTCGCGGATGTTTTTGATCGGCGGGATCAGCGCGCGACTACCGGTCGCGATGATCAGCGTGTCGTACGGAACCGCGGCACCGCCCTGCCCGTACACGACCTTGCCGAACCGGTCGATCTTCTCGGCGCGAACACCGGCGAGCAGCCGAATGCCGTTTTCTTCGTACCACGGCAAGCTGTTCAGAAAGATCTCGCTCGCGTCCTGCGAACCGTTCATCACGTTCGAGAGCAAGATGCGGTTGTAGTTGCCGTACGGCTCGTCGCCGAACATCGTGATCTCGAAGCGCTCCCGACCACCGCGCGCGAGGATCTCTTCGACCGCCCGTGCTCCGGCCATACCATTCCCGATCACGACAAGCTTTTGCTTGGTCATGCAGTGTTCTCCGTTGAATGTTCGAGAGGTGTCGCGTTCAGGACTGCGCCACGAGTGTGCCGAGGTCTTCCTCGGACTCTTGGCCTTGCGGCCGTGCGCGACCGCCCTTTTCAGCCCAGGTGCGCGTCCAGCGGATCTGACTCACGCGCAGCACGACGAGCATGACCAGCGCGAGGCCCGCAAACGCGACGAAGCCCCAGTTGTACGTTCCGAAGTGCTGCTTCGAATAACCCATCGCGTTCGGCAGGAGGCCGCCTCCGAGCGCGCCGATCTCCCCGATCATGCTCCCGGCGACCGCCGTGTTCCCAGGCCAGCGCAGCGGTACGAGCTGAAACAGCGAGCCGTTACCCGCGCCGAGCGCAGCGAAGCAGAACATGAACACGATAGTCGTCATGAACGCCGAGTTGACCGCGCCGGTGATGCAGAAGCCGATGGCTGCACACACGAGCACGCCCGACAGCGTCGTTACGCCACCGAAGCGGTCCGACACGTAGCCACCGACGACGCGAACCGCGGAGCCCATCAGCGTCGCGAGCATCGTGAGCTGCCCAGCTTGGACCTTCGTCACTCCGAACGTGTCGTAGTAATACGTCGGCAAGAAGTTCGAGAGCCCGATGAAACCACCGAACGTCACGATGTAAATGAAGCTGAAGATCCAGCCGTCCTTCTCGAACAGACACGAGATGTGCTCCATGAAGCTCTGGCGCTCGTGGTCGGGCGGCTCTTTCGCCCAGAAGAACATCACCGAGAACGGGATCAGCATCGTGACCGCGGCAAACCCGTAGACCGGCTGCCAGCCGTATTTCATCGCGAGCGGGGGCGCGAACAACACCGCGAGCACAGTGCCGGAGTTACCGGCGCCGGCGAGCCCCATCGCGAGGCCCTTGTATTTCGGTGGGAACCAACCCGCGCCGAGCGAGAGTGCTACGCCGAAGCTGGCGCCGGCGATGCCGAGCAACACGCCCATCGCGATCACGTCGCTGAAGGTCTTCACCATGAAGAAGCCCCACAACAGCGCGAGCAGGATCGAGCCCATCTCGAAGAGTGCGGCGTTCTTGCGCCCGATGTACTGCGAGAGCACGCCGAGCGGAAATCGCATCACGGCGCCGGCGAGGATCGGGACCGACAGCATGAAACCTTTCTGCTGCGGGGTCAGATTGAACGACTCGCTGATGAACGGGGCCATCGCGCCGTTCAACACCCAGACCGCGAAACAGAAATCGAAATACAGAAAGGCCGCGAAGAGAGTCTTCGGATGACCGGCTTTTAGAAATGTCTTGACGTTCACGATCGAACCTCAGCGTGGCTTGCGCTTGCAGCCATCAGCTGCAGCATGTACTTTCGAGTCGCGCTGAGCTTGAGATAAACACGCGAGCGCGCCAAGCGCATTCGAGCGCCGAACGCTGAAAGCTATTTGACGTTTCATCAAACGCGAGGGCGATGTTTCGAGGCTGTTTAGACCTGTTTGCCAGGCGATGCTGTGAACGGCGCCAGCGTCGTCACGTCTCGGCAAAGTCCCACGAAAACCTGCGCCATCACGCCGAGAGGCCGATTTTCCGGCCACAACGCAGCCCAGTGGCGGCGCAGCTTCGGACCACTGATGCGCAGCATTCGCAAAGCACCGGCCTTCAGCTCGCGCTCTGCGACCCACGGCGCGACCACGGCGGGACACAGACCGACGCGCGCCATCTCTTTGATCGCTTCCATGCTGTTCAGCGTGATGAAACTCACGCGCTCCGCGCCGATTGCTTCGAGATGATTTCGAATCATTTGGTGCGTGAGTGAGTCGCGGTTGTAAACGATGAGTTTCTGACCGCGCAGATCTTTCGCGCTCACGCGGTGCAGCGCGGCCCACGGATGCCGCGGGCTCACGACCACGACCAACTCGTCTTCGAACAGCGGCCGCTTCGCGAGGCCCACTTGCGCACCGTGTGTGAGCGTCAGCGCGAGATCGAGCGAGCCGTTTTTCACCATGTCGACTGCGGACGGCGCATCGACCGAAGCCACATCGAGCTCGCACTCCGGAAAGCACTCGCGAAACTCGAGCAGCACGTCCGGCAAGATGTACTGGCACGCCGCGGCCGAAGCACCGAGCCGGAGCATGCCTCGGCCCCATTCGTTCAACTGCAAGAGCTCTTCGCGGATCGCGCCCATCTCGCGCAGTACGCTCTCGACGCGAGGCAAGACGCGTGCGCCCGCCGCCGTCAGCAGCGCGCGATGGCCACGCCGTTCGAACAAGCGGCATGCGAGCTCGTCTTCCAAGCTCTTCAGCGAGTGGCTCATCGCGGAGGACGTGAGGTGCATCTCGGTCGCGGCGGTGGCGATGCTGCCGGTCTTCGCGATCCACCAGAACGCGAGCAAACGCCGGCCATCGAGCGGTTCCGGGACTTTCGCGTATTCGCTGGGACGCTCTCGCGTACGTCGAGCCATCCCCGCTTAATAGCGTATGGTGCGCGAGTCATGCCGCAATCTGTGAGTTCTTCTAGCGCGCGACAGGGCGGCAGCACGGTGCGTCACGCCGGGACCGAGCTGCGAATCGGGTACTTGCCGCTTTTGGATGCCGCACCGCTCGTAGTCGCACACGAGCTCGGGTTGTTCGAGCGCGAGGGTCTGAAGACCACGCTGCGCCGCCAACCGGGCTGGGCATCGGTGCGCGACAAGATGCTGTACGGCGCGATCGATGTTGCGCATGCGCCGGGTGGATTCCTGTACGCGATCAATGCCGGTGCGACGCCGAACGTGGGTCGGTGTTGCTCGGCATTCATCATGTCGGCCCAGGGCAATGCGATTACGATCTCGCAGCGCCTCTACGATCGCGGGATTCGGCACGCGGAGGATTTTCCGGCGGAGGTGCGAGCGCGCCGGCCCGAGATCCTGACGTTCGGGATCGTGTCGCAGCACAGCTCTCACGCACACTTGCTTCGCGGTTGGCTGGAGCGCGGTGGGATCGATCCGAAGAAAGACGTGCGGATCGTCGTCTTACCGCCTCAACAAATGGTCGCAAGTCTCGCGGCGGGGCACATCGACGGTTTTTGTGCGGGCGAGCCGTGGAACACGCTGGCATTGAGTGAGGCGCACGGCTGGATTGCGGCGGACAGTGCAGCGCTCACGCCGATGCACCCGGAAAAAGTGGTGTTGGTCCACGAGGACTTCGCGACGCAACATCACGACGAGCACATGGGCTTGTTGCGCGCACAGCGCGCCGCATGCGAGTGGTGTGCGGATGCGGCGAACCGCGCGAGTCTCGTGAAGGTGCTGATGCGTTGGGTCTTCGTCGACGTCTCGGAGAAACTGTTGACGCGTTCGCTCGCGGGCTCGCTCGCGCCGATCTTTACCGGGCCGAATTTGCACGCGCCCTCGCGCGACAAGGCCAAATGGATCTTGCGCGAGATGCGGCAGCACGGCCTGTTGCCGGCGGAGGTCGCGGACGCCGTTCTGAGCCACGCGCTTCG
>DASRXR010001152.1:0-11533 GCA_035687405.1 Polyangiales bacterium | reverse complement strand
TGGTGTGGGCCGCCCACAAAGATGTCCGACGAAGCGGGGGCGGTCCGGGTGTTGACGGACAGACGATGGAGGAGTTCGAGAAGGACAGAAACAATCGACCGTATAAGATCTGGAATCGCTTGTCGTCGGGGAGCTACGCGCCGCCGCCGGTGCTTCGGGTGGAGATCCCGAAAGCCGGTGGAGGAATACGCGAACTCGGCATTCCGACTATCAGCGATCGGATAGCACAGGCAGCGGTGAAGCGGTACTTGGAACCTCTGGTGGAACCACAGTTCCACGACGATTCGTACGGGTACCGTCCGCGCCGCTCTGCTCTGGATGCAGTGGCGAAAGCCCGAGAGCGCTGTTGGCGTGCCGACTGGGTACTTGATCTGGATATCAGCAAGTTCTTCGATAGTCTGGATCACCAGCTCGTCATGCGAGCCGTTCAGCGATTCACATCATGCAGGTGGGTTCTCCTGTACATCGAAAGATGGCTGCAGGCGGATGTTCGGCTGCCGGATGGAACGCTGCAGCCACGGGGAAAGGGCACTCCACAGGGAGGCGTGATCAGTCCGCTGTTGGCCAACATCTTTCTGCATCTAGCCTTCGATCAGTGGATGAAGAGCGAGATGCCGAAGGTCCCTTCGAGCGCTACGCAGACGACATTGTCGTTCATTGCCGATCGCGCGAGCAGGTGGAGCAGGTCCGCAAACGGATCGAAGCACGTTTGAAGCTCTGCAAACTCGCACTGCATCCGGAGAAGACGAGGACGGTCTACTGCAAAGACTCGAATCGAGCCGGAAGCTGCGAGGTGGTGAGCTTCGACTTCCTGGGGTACACGTTCAGGCCTCGCTCGACACGCGATCGACAGGGAAAGCTCTTCGTGAGCTTCGCTCCTGCGATTAGCAAGAAGGCGACATGTTCTCTTCGGCAGAAGATCCGACGAGGGTGGTGCCTGACGACGCGTCTCCAGTACAGCTTGGACGATCTAGCCCGACGCCTGAATCCAATCATCCGTGGTTGGATAACGTACTACGGCCGATTCTTTCGCTCGGCACTTCACCCCTTGCTCGATCACATCAACACCGCGCTCGCAGGATGGGTAATGCGCAAGTTCAAACGATTCTACCGACGACGCACGAGGGCGCATGCATGGCTCAAGGATGTTGCTCGGCGGGAACCGCGGCTCTTCGCGCATTGGCAGTATCAAGGCTGGATGACAAGAGCCGTATGAGCCGAGAGGCTCACGTACGGTTCTGTGAGAGCGCGGCGGTGCAACTCCGCCGCGCTACTCGACCGGTTGACGAGAGCTTCTTCTCTCGTTGCGCAAGGAGCTTCCTAACCGCTAACGGCGTCGTTTTCGTCAGCCCCGCGATGCTGCGCGCTCGAGCCTCTTCCAGTACATCGAGGCGTTCCGCAATCGCGCTCGCCGCCACTCGACCATCAACTACCAATCAAGCCATCGACCATCGACATCGAGATCGGATTGTCGAAGTTTTTAGCTGCATAACTGAGACTCTGTCCATCAAACCGGGTCAATTCCAGACCGCGTGTCACCAGCTCGACTCGCCGACGTATCGGTGACTGGCTCCCGCGCTATGAGTTAGGAGGCAGATGGTCATGGATGTCATGAGCTTGGAAGCGTGGCGACGTGCCACCAAGCATTGGTCACAGCCGCTCCATCGGTCTAGCGTGAGCCTGTTTTCGAGGCAGGCCCCCGCGGTTCAGCTGCGCGACATCGACACGGCGCTCGAAGCCTACCAGGTCATCGCGAAACACGAAATCGAGGCGCGCATCACGAGCCTGACGGCGCTCATGAACGTCACCGAGCACTACATCGCAAACAAGGTCGTCGCGAGCGGCACAGGAGTCCGAGCGGAGCGGCAAGAGGAGAAGGTTGCTGCAGCGCGCGAGCTGAATGTGCAAACAACTGCCAAGCGCAAATACTTGCGGCGCTTGCTAGACATCGAGCGCGACGTGCCTGCCTTCTTCGGGCAGGCCGGCGGAGTCGCGGCGGGGGCAGCGCCTGGACAACGCTTCAGAGAGTTCGTGCGCTCTGTGATGAACGCCAAGGACTACATCGGGAGCGAGTCCGGCGGCCTCAGGCGACTCCACCACGACTATTGGACCGAAGGTATCGACCCGCTGCACCGCAATTGGGGCGACCCTCGCAACAGCCTCGTGTTTCAGGCTTGGATGAACGCGCGTTGGGGCGCACCGCCGACGACGCAGTTGTCCTTCTTTCGCTGGCTCGAAACTCTGACGCCAGCGTACATCGAGCAGCAGACCCAACGCTTGGGGCTACTCGCGACCGACTATCAGAATGTGATCGGTCGTGCGGAATTCAAAATCGACGTGCGGAATGGGCAGCTGGCATATCTCGACAGTCTGACCAGCTGGCGCCCCTGGAGTAGCACCCACTATCGAAGCAACTTCGGAGGCGATGGTTGGTGCATCTTCGTGATGGACAACGCGAGGCACCTGTACGCGAACAGCCACGACCAGTCGGCGGGTTGGTTTCACTCGGCGTTCCTCGGTGGACAACCAGTTTTAGCGGCCGGCGAGCTGTGGGCTCGCGGCGGCAAGCTCTACGTGATTACGGACAAGAGCGGACACTACAAACCTGGCTCGACGCATATGCTTAATTTCGTGCGTGCCTTGTTCAATCGGGGTCTAGATCTGTCCGCGACGCAACTCTGGGTGCGACATACGAACGGTGGAATCTCTCCGTGGTGTGGTGGTATTTGGTATGAAGCGATCGACGTCGCGGCATACATGTTGTCCAACGACGTCACGAACTCGAAGCTGTATAACTTCGGTTACGGGGGCGGCGGCGTTCGTTTCACGCGGCGCGACAATCAAGATGTTAGAATCGAAAGTTCTTTTGGCGATCTTGCAGACAAGAATAGGTTCCGTAAGTGTAGTGCGGGTTGAAGTCGAGCGCGCCGGATGACAAAGCCAGCAGTGATGGCGACGGCAAGCAAGCGCGGCTGTCCTTCTGATCCGCCAGCGTTCATCCTGCTCTACTCGACAATCAGGCCGGGAAGATCCCGTAAAACGAGACCGTACACTGCTCGGCTTCCAAGGCGGGTGGGAGCCAGACGACGAGATTGCGGTCCTTGCGGACGTGCTTCCAGTACACGTCGTCATCTGGCACCGGCAGCTCGAAGTAGCTGAGGCCGGGTCGGGTCGGCAGCTCCGCGGGGGGTCGCTCGCACGCAGTCACGCGGATACCGCTGACGTTGCGCGAGAGCACGAACTCGATGTCGCCGTGGGACGCGAGCTTTGCGCGTTGCGTGATTTCCTGAACGACGTGTGCGCGCGTCTGTGTCGTATCGATTCCGATGAAGCAGCGGGTGCATGGTTCGATGCGAACGTCGTTCAAATCTGCGTAGAATCGACCCTTACCTTGTGTCTGCAGCTGACACGAGACGTAACGCTCGGTGTCGAGCGCGTTGAGTAAGCGTTCGCAGAGATCAAACACCGCGCCGAAGCAAGTCTCGAGATCGTTGAAGTCGAAGTCGAGCGGGGTCGTCATGTCGCCATCAGGCGCAAATGTCGCGAGCTGACCTGCGAGTTGCGATAGCAGCAAGAAAGCCGTGCGCGGGGATACTTCCCGCGCGCGAGCTAAATGGTAGAGCGAAGGAAACATGCCGTTCAAGGCATGCAGCTGCAGGTAGCGGGTGACATCGGCGGCGTTGAACTCGACACGCCCTTCGCCGGTGATGCGTCGCGCCTCAGCGAGCACACGAAAGCGGCTCACCATCCCACTCAACAATCGCTCGAGCCTTCGCGAGATGGCTTGCGAACACTGAATCCGAAGGCACGGTGGAATGTACGATTCTGATAGCGCAGGCACGCCATTCTCATCGCGAACGATCTGAGCGATCGGCAACGCACTGAAGCCGTCGCGCGACTCAGAACCGAAGAGTAGACGAAGGTTCGGAACGGCCAGCTGCACGTCAGCGTGGCGATCGTCTCGTGCGGCATCGGGTAGCTTACGCGCACGCAGCGCGTATCGGAGTTGATCGCCGTCGAGCGCATAGTTGGTGACGCCGGCCCGCTCGCTCGGCACAGCCAGGTAGACGAGCAGGGATTTCTGCGCAGGCGGCAGGTGATCGAACAGCGGGCGTTGCTTCGGGCCGAACTGCGCGCCCTGAGAGTTCAGCACAACCGGTGTGCCGTCTGGCATGATGCCTTCGAACTCCGTCAGTGCGACGATCCCTTGTTGGAGTGCGCGTTCGTCGAGCTCTACGTGGAGCGTGCCCCAGTTGAGCTTGTCGAGCGCATCCAACCGCGCCGCGAGCAGCGATTCGTGATAGCGGTCCAGCTGTTGGAAGTGCTGCGGCAAGAGCAACACACCCTCGGACCAAGCGACCTTGTCTGACATTGTGATCGACATAATCTATTGGCTTTCGACGGATCGAGTGCGCTGACCTTACTGGTCCAAAGACCATTCGACGACGTGCACGACTGGGATCGTCAGCAGTGGCGCCGAGAGCATCGCGAGGAAAGATCCAGCATCGCCGTGCTCGGCGTGACGCGAGCACGACTGGACTGAATCGGCACCTGTGCAAGCGTTGCTTGCATACAGCGAAATACCAGCCACGAGCGCCGCGGTGCCGACGACGAGCAAGGTTGGAGTTACCCAACGCCGTTGTCGCTGCGGAATTGAATCTGCCAGCGCAGCCGCGCTCAGGGTGAGGAGCCCGGCACCGATACCAGAGGCGACGAGCGTCCGATCCCGAGACTTCAGCCACCGAGGTTCGTACTTGGTAGTGTCGACAACTGACTGTCTGAGCTTGTCGCCGTTATCGAGGTAGGCCACGAAGAAGCCCGCGCCGACGCCTACCGTCGCTGCGCCGGCGATCGCCAGTGTCAGACCGGTCGGGACGAGCCAGTTCTCGCCATCGAGTGCATCCGTCAACGTGTTTGACTTCTTCGCAGGTGTCAGTCGATACGGCGGGGCGGTGTCGTTGGAGTAGGGTGCGAGACCTGGACGGCCATCACTCTCGGCGACCGCGCGCGGCGAAGGCGCAACCGGAGGGGAGGCCTCGAGACGAATGTTCCAAGTCACGCGCTCGGCCGGCAGCAGCGAGTAGCTGCGGCGCTTCGGTGTGTAGCCGACAGCCCGTGCTTCGACTGCGTGCTCGCCCGGATCGAGAAGGAGTGGCAGCTTCGATCCCACCACTTCGATTTTGCCGTCGATCATCAGAGTCGCATTTGCAGGCTCGACGTCGAGTGCAATCTGACTCAAGTTCGCGCGTGCGATCGCCTCGATGCGTTCGGCGTCTTGTCGCAATGCACCGTCGAGCGGCTGCGACGTCGAAGCGCGCGCTTGTTCGAGATAGTCGATCGCAGCGCGGTAGTGCTCTAGCTCGAACGAGACTTTTCCGAGGCCGCGCAACGTGCGAGCGTTCGGCCACAGTTCGTGCGCGCGCTCGAACAGCGAGAAGGCTTGCGCGTAATGTCGAGCGCCGTACTCGTTCAGCGCCTCGTCGATCAGTTGACGATAGGTCGGCGGACCGACATCTTCCGCTTCGACGCGATACACGAAATTCAATAGCAAGCTTGCGCAGAGAATGACGATTCGAAGACTGCGATGCCGGTTGCAAGCCCGCGGCGAGGTCGCCCGCGTGAAGGCGCTAGCCGAGTCTGTTTGACTGTAGAATGGGGCTGTATACATATCCGTGCGCTCGCGTTCGGCAGGTGCGACAAAGAGCCGTGCAGCTGGTACGGCGGCCCGCCGCGTGCGGTGACATCGCGACGCAGCTGCCGGGCGGTGGCGCCCCGTGCTTCCTTACAGGCGCAATGCTGACCGGAGACGCAGCAGGCGCTTGCGGCGATGTCACGCGGTCCCCGCGCACGGCGTTGTGAGCGTGGTCCCGATTGTCGCGGGCCGCGAGTCCACGATGCTCAATCCCGGAGACATCATCAACGGTCGGTACCGCATCCTCGAGCAGCTCGGTGCGGGCGCGATGGGCATTGTCTTCAGCGCGGTCCATATCGACACGGAAAAGCGGGTTGCGCTCAAGTGGCTGAACCCAGCAGTCTCGAGCGTTCCGAGCAGTGCCGAACGCTTCAAACGCGAAGCCAAGGCTACCGGACGGATCAATCATCCGAATGTCGTCGCTGTACACGACTCGGGTGAGCACGACGGGCAGCTCTATCTCGCAATGGAGTTTCTCGCCGGTCGAACGCTCCGCACGCACCTGACTGAAGTGCGCGCGGGGCGACTCTCACTCGATGAAGCGCTGGGCCTGTTTTTTCCGATCATGCGCGGCATCGCCGCGGCACACGCGGCAGGCGTGTTGCATCGGGATCTGAAGCCCGAAAACGTGTTGCTCGTCGAGTCGCCGGATGGGCTCGCGGCGATTCCCAAAGTGCTCGATTTCGGCCTCGCCAAGTTGCGGAGCGAAGCGGAATTCGCCGCGAAGCTATCGATGCCTGGCTCGGTTCTCGGAACCTACCAGTACATGGCGCCCGAACAGATTCGGTCGCAGGGCGAAGTCGACGAGCGCGCCGATGTGTACGCGCTCGGTGCGATGTTGTACGAAATGTTGTCGGGTGGCCCACCGTATCGGGCCGATAATCCGATCGATCTCGTACTTCAGCTGCATGCGTCCGAGGCTCCGCTACTGGATGTCGCGTCCGCATCGCTTCCGGATGACCTCGCGCCTGTCGTTGCGAAGGCGCTAGCGCGAGACCGCGACGAACGATTTTCGAGCGTGGAGTCGTTTGCTGCTGCACTCGAGCCGTTCACGCAGCAGCTTCGGTTTCGCGGGGGTGCGCAGCTGATGGCGGCAGCAGTCGAGGCCGCGAACTCGCCGAAGAAGACAAAGGCTCTGAGTGCGACGCAGCGGATCGAGATGCGGCTTTTGAGCTCGGTGCATTCGGTCGAGGTGAGCGCGCGCCGCGAAGTGAGGAGTTCGAGGCGGTGGGCGTTGAGTGCTTTCGTGTTCATGGCGGCGGCGTTCTTGTTGCATCCGCGGAGCATGGAGCTCCGGACGGACACGGCAGCCGCGGAGAACGTGAAGCCTGAAGCTCAGGAGTCGGGTGAGCATGACGCGCGTCCGGATCCCACGCTTCCGCCTGAAGTCTCAGCCGCAGTGCCAGCGACTGATACGAGAGAGGACTGGGCTGCTGCGCCGGAGCCATCGACGCAGGCGCCGGTCCAAGAGCCAAGAGTGCCTGCTCCGAGCTCGCCGCCATCGACTGCAGCGGCGATACCCGCATCGAAGGATTCAATCGAGCCCCGGATCGAGAAGGCCAAGCTTCCCGTTCGCCTGCGAGCGCTCCGAACCTCGAAGTTGAGTGCCGGGCCGATGAACAAGAACGAGTTTTGAGCGGCAACATTAGTCGAGCGTGTGGAGTCACTTCCGGCGCGTGCTGACGTTGAAGGTCAGGACGTGTTCCAAGGGAGTGATTCTACATGCAAGAAACTTCGAGAGCTCACTGGGTGTTGTTGATCGCGTGCATCGGCGCAGGCTGCGGAGTCAAGCTGCCAGAAAATCCACGCTGCGCGGTGACGACGGACTGCTCCAAAGGTCAGCGATGTGACGTCGCCGATCGGACTTGTCGCGCCGAGCGCACGAAAGACAAAGATGCCGCTATCAGCGACCAAGACGGAAGCGACGCCGCAGTCGACGGCCGAGCTGCTGGAGCTACTGGAGCGGGCGAAGCTCCGATGAGCAACGCTGGCGACACAGGCAGTAAGATGCTGGCCGAGATGGGCGCAGCGGGCGCAAGCAGCGGCGAGGACACCGCGCAGAGCCCTGACGCGGGAATGCGTAGCGACGAGCGAGACGCGGCGATTCAATCGAACGATAGCGGGACCGACAGCGGCATGAAGGATGGTACAAAGCAGTGCGCGGAAGGGCTGGCTGATTGCAACGGGGATCAGGCTGCGCGCTCATCCGGGGACCATTGCGAGACGAGCGTGGGCGACGATGTGGATCACTGCGGCGACTGCACCACGCGCTGTGCGGCCGGCCCATACACGCTCGCAGCCTGCGAGTCGGGGCACTGCTACCAGGTCGGTTCCACCATCGATGACTCCTCATTGTGGATGAGCAGTGCGTACGGTTCCCCAGACGCGGGGAACTACGCGTATCAACTCGACTGCGATGCAGGTCAGCTACTCGTCGGCTTACACGTCGAGACGCAGAAGTCGACGGGCGCGCTCTTGGGATTGGGAGCCTTCTGCGGCCATCCCACGCTTACGCAGAACGGCGAAGGGCAGTTCGTGCTCGGGCACGCGGACGACCGACTGATCGCCGTCTACGGGAATGATCAGAAAATGGAGGCCGCGGACAGCCTCGACTTCGGCTGCAAAAGCGATGAGACCATCACGTCGCTCAGCGTCATCCAGGGCGACGTCGTGGTCGCGCCCGTCAAGTACACAAAGACAGTCACGCAAATCGACATCACATGCTCGAAAGGTCTTCTCAACACAGCCTCCACGTTTACATTTGTTGCAAGCCGCGTGTTGAGCAGCAACGCGAGCCACCCCGCGCTCACGGGCGTGCGAACCGACATCAGTTGCCCCCCGGGCCAGGTCGTTGTCGATCTGCGCGGAAAGTCGGGTGGAGCGATCGACGCAATGTGGATGATCTGCGCGCCGTTGAGTCTGGGTGTTTCCCCGGTTCGTTGAGTGGTGCCGGCGCGGGTACGTTTTTCGCTCCGACGAAGTTCGGCGCGAGCGAGCGTACCCGCCCCGACGGCGTCGCGAAGCGCCGGCGAGATAGTGGTGCGTGCAGGCGCCCGTTAATCAAAGGCGCGACTCAGATGAGCGGCTCGTGCCGGCTCACCTGAATCGCGACCAAGAACCGCTGCGACGCCTCGCGTCAGGTTAGTTTGGTTTGCTGAATGCTGTACTTGAATTCGGTCGGCGTCCCCGCGGTGTTCTTGTCCGTCGTTTCGACGTATTTGTACTCGAAATCGGCGAAGTTGAAGGTCACGCTCTCCGAGACGCGATCGTCACCCGTCGTGCCTTGAATGCTGATCGAGGAAACAATGCATTGTTTGAGCTTGATCGCGACGTAATCGAAGCTGCCGGACTCACCTGCAGCTTTGGTCATCGCCAGCGTAATCTCTGCGATGTCATCACCCGTGCTGAGGTACTTCATCAACGAAGGAGAACTCTTGTCCATGAACTTGGTGACTTGAATGTCGTGGAAGCTGGCCTTGCCGCGAGTGCCACCTTTGGCTACGTGGTTGTTGCCTGACTGTGTAGCTCCCCAGCTCCAAGACGAGATCTGAATCTCCTTCTTGTGCTTGTCGACTTCGGAGTCGCCGTCGATTTTGTCGACTTTGAGATGGATATTCGTAGCCATGATCGAGCCTTCTCCTTGAAAAATAGGGCGTCTCGCGAGACGCGCCCGTGCTGAAAAGAACGCCGAACCCAGGGCCAAGTGACATGCGCGAAGTGCGTTGTACGACGCGCGCAACTACACGGGCGGCAGCGGTATCGCATGAAGAACGGGAATCAAGGTTTTGCCCGTGATCGTGATCAGCGTGCCCGTCACCGCGATGGTTCCTCCGGCTGTGACCGTCGCTGCGCCACCGGACGAGATGTTGACTGCACCTCCAGCCGTAACACTGACTGCACCTTCGGAGACGAGGCTGATCGCCGGCGCTGTGACAGTGATGTTTGCAGGCGTGATTCGGATCGAGGATGCACCACACACGAGATCGATCGATTGAGTCACGTCGACGGACTTCGCGCCTTTCACGGTTTCCTGACTCGACCCCGTGATCGAAAGCTCGACATCGCCGCCGATCGTGGCAGTGTGATTGCGCTCGATCCTCTCTTCCAAGTCGCGCTGCGCGTGGAGAATGAACAGCTCTTGATCCTTGGTGTCGTCCATCGACAATTCGTTGTAGCCGCTGCCTCCGAGCGTGCTCTCCGACTTCGTACCGCTGACCATCGCCTTGATCGGTAGCGGGAAGGGCGCCTTACGCGCGCCATTGTAGACGCGACCCGTGATGATCGGCCGATCGGGATCGCCTTCGAGAAAGCTGATCAGGACTTCCTCTCCGATCCGCGGAATGTGAATGCTGCCAAAGCCATTGCCGGCCCAGACTTGTGCGACACGGATCCAACACGAGCTATTTTCGTCGGATTTGCCTTCGCGATCCCACGGGAACTGCACCTTCACGCGCCCGAACTCGTCCGTCCAGAGCTCCTGGCCTTGTTTACCAACGACTTTCGCTGTCTGGTGACCGGCGATGATCGGTCGCTGTGTGCGGCGCTCGAGGCGAAACTGACTCTTGCTCTTGATGGATGTGACGGTGCAGCGATACGGAGATGACGTGTCGAGCTCTGTCTGACTCTCCCAGTCTCCAGCGTTCAACACATACTCCGCCCGCACGACCAAGTATTCTTGATTCTGATCCGGGTGCGGAAACTCGATCAGTTTGAAGAGCGCGCCTGCGCTGATCGTAGGCACCATTCCGGCGGCTTCGAACGTCTCGGCCTGCACTTGCAGTTCTTGCAGCCGCACGCATGCTTGGTTGTCGCCGTCCTTGTTTTCTACGTACTTGCCCGGATAGCTGTAGTGCTCGTAGTCCGCGTGAGCATGCTGGCGCGGCGCCTCGAGCTTGGCCTCGAGCGACGCGGACGGCCGTTTGAAGTCGTAGTCCTCGAGCACGTAACTTCCAGACACGACCGACTGCGAGCATTGCCACCGGTCGAAGTAGTCGCGCTCGCGATAGGCGTCCTTGTCCGGTACGAAATACTGAACTTCGGGATCGCCCGGAAGTGGCTGATGTGCGCCGTAACCATCGGCCAACACGAGCGTGTGGCGCGAGGCCTCGTGCTTGAAATAGTAGTAGATGCCTTCTTGCTCCATGAGCCGGCTCACGAAATCAAAGTCAGTCTCACAGTACTGGGCCAGGTACTCCCAGTTGCGATAGCTGTCGGTCAGCGCATCTTCGATATCCGTAAAACCTCGATCACGAAATATCTGCTTGATCACGTCCGGCACGGTTTTCTGTTGGAAGATCCGACAATTCGAGGTGAGTGACAAAAGCCAGATCCACGGTCGCAACGTTGCTTGATAGCGCAGGTAGCGACCATGCGCGCCCATCAATGCGAGCTCGGTCGTGTAGCCATGAAAGTAGCGGGTGTCGTCGCCGGGCAAACCGAGCTTCACCGTCATCGGCAAACCGAGTACCTGCTCCGCCTGCACCGGTGCCAGCGAGAGTAGCTCGAGCGAGTACACGAACGGCCGTCCGAGCTCTTCGTGCCCGTGCATGCGCCGCAAGAGGAGCGAATCGCCGAGTGAGCTCTCGAGTAATATTTCACGCGGTTTCATGGGAGCGCTCCTGCATCGGCCAAGGGATCGAACTGCAGGTCCTGCCACTCGGCGCTGGCTTCGTCGCCGACGTGTGCAGTCCGACCCAAGGTTCCGGCGAGTCCGAGAATCGTCGGTGTGAGTTTAGACGCGAGCAGGCGCAGCTCCCAGATGAGCTCTGTTCCGGCATAGCGCTGAACGATCGCGACCAGCTGTGCCAGCGCGGGTTGGCCGAGCTGGAAGCTTTCGTGAAC
>DASRXR010001151.1:0-9463 GCA_035687405.1 Polyangiales bacterium | reverse complement strand
CCGCCATCAGATGCAGGGTCGGCTTGGCGAGCTGAATCGCGTCTGAGTCGTGTAGGCTGATCGTCGTGGCGTTGCGTGTGTTGCAAATCGAGGACTCTGCCGACGACGCCGAGTTGATCGTGCATCGCCTCCGTGAGGCGGGGCTGGCAGTCGACACGCGTCGGGTCGATTCGGCGGAGGGCCTTTCAGCGGCGCTTGCACTGCAGGCGTGGGACATCGTGCTCTGCGACTACGCATTGCCGAGCTTCGATGCGCTCGCCGCACTCGCGATCTTGCGGCGGGAGCACGTCGACCTACCGTTCATAATCGTCTCCGGAACGATGCTCGAAGAAGCCGCTGTTCGGGCGATGAAGGCGGGCGCGTGTGATTTTTTCAAGAAGGACAACCTCACGCGCCTACCGGCAGCGATCGAACGTGAAATGCGCGAAGCCGAGATCCGGCGAGAGCGCGAGAAGTTGCGCGCGCAGTTGTTGTTGTCGGATCGGTTGATCTCGATCGGCACGCTCGCGGCCGGCGTCGCACACGAGATCAACAATCCGCTTGCGTACGTCGTCGGCAACATCGAGTTTGCGATCGAACGGTTGAGTGGCGCGGCTGGGCAGGGTCTCAGACCAGCCGAGTGCGCCGAGCTCCTCGCTTCGTTGCAGCAAGCGCGGGAGGGTTCGGAGCGTATTCGCGTGACGACGCGCGACTTGCGCGTGTTTTGTCGCACGGAGGATACGGCTCCGGCGCCGGTCGACGTGACGCGGGTGATGGAGTCCGCGATCAGCATGGCGTGGAACGAACTCCGGCACCGCGCGCACGTCGTGCGAAACTTTCAGCCGGTTCCGAGCGTGCTCGCGAACGAAAGTCGGTTGGGTCAGGTGTTCTTGAACCTGCTGATCAACGCGGCGCAAGCGATCGAGGACGGCGATCCGACGCGGCACGAGGTGCGCGTGAGTGCGATGTTCGTCGAGCGCGGCGTGCAGGTCGAGATCTCCGATACCGGCAAGGGCATGGGGCCCGAGGTGCTCGCGCAGTTGTTTCAACCGTTCTTTACGACCAAGCCGATCGGCGTCGGGACCGGTCTAGGACTATCGATCTGTCGCGGGATCATCGAGGAGCTCGGCGGTGAGATCGCGGTCGAGAGTCAGCTCCACCGCGGGACGACAGTCCGTGTAAGCTTGCCGGCGAGTCAGTCGATGCCGGCGCCCCGAAAATCGAATCCGGTTCCACCGAGCCCGCAGCGCGCTCGCGTGCTCGTGATCGACGATGAGCCGGCGTTGTGTCAGATCGTAAACCGCGTACTCAGCTCCGAGCATGAGGTCATCATCGCGCAGAACGCACGTTCGGCCTTGCAGCTGTTGGCGACGGACCCCGGGATCGACGTCGTGCTGTGCGACTTGATGATGCCCGAGATGAGCGGGATGGACTTTCACGCGAAGCTGATGGAGACGGCGCCGGAGATCGCGGAGCGAGTCGTCTTTCTGACTGGCGGTGCGTTCAGCTCGCGAGCAGCGCAGTTTCTCGATCGCGTGAAAAATACGCGGCTCGACAAGCCGTTCGATCCAGCCATGTTGCGCAAGGCCGTCGCGAAGGCGATCGCAAAACACGAGCAGAGCTTGAGCTGAAGTCAGTCTGCGCCCAGCGCTTCGCGCACGCGGGCTAACTCGGCATCCAACGTTTCATCTGGTGTGGGAAGCGTGGGGAGCGTGGCGGCGAGCCGAATCGCGGCTCGCAAGCGGCGCAGTGCGGCCGCCGATTCGCCCCGCGATTGCTGCACTTCCGCGTCGCCGAGCAACAGGCGTACGGCCATCGCGACTTTCTCGTCGTCGGCGAGTTGGCTGCGGAGGCTCGTCGCGTCGAGCAGAAGCAGCAGCTCGCGATCGATCCCGAGCGCGTTGTAGCCTTCGGCCAGCGCTTGTTCCGCCTCGTCCTCTTTCTTATTCAGGAGTGCGCGGACCGCGCGTGCGAGCGCTTCCGCGGCTTGCTGGACGGCTCTCATGATGTAGTCGCGCTGGAACACCGTGCCTCCCGAGTCGAGAGCGTGTAGTGTAGCCGCCGCGCGAGCCCATGCCCACGCCCGCGCTCGCGGGTCTTACAGCCGCTTCAGCTGCAATAACATGCTTAACACTGCTGATATTCCACTCCTGCTCAAGGCAGCAATCCTCGGTGTCGTCGAGGGTTTGACCGAGTTTCTGCCGATCTCGAGCACTGGTCATCTGATTCTCGCTGGCAGCCTGCTCGGCTGGACCGACGAGAAGGCGAAACTCTTCGACGTCGCGATTCAAACCGGCGCGATGCTCGCGGTCGTCTGGTTTTATCGGCAGAAGCTCGCCTCGGTCGCGACCGGGGTATTCACCTCCGAATCGGCCCGACGCTTCGTGATCAATGTCGCCGTCGCGTTCCTCCCGGCGGCGGTGCTCGGCGTGGTGTTCGGCAAGTTCATCAAACACGCGTTGTTCAAGCCCGTGCCAGTGGCGCTCGCGTTCATCGTCGGTGCCTTCGTGATCATGTTGGTGGAGTATCGGCAGCGCGGGCGCGACGAGCCCCCGCGGGTGCAAGACGTCGATTCGATCAGCACGGTCGACGCGTTGAAACTCGGAATCGCCCAAGCGTTCGCGTTGATCCCCGGAACCAGTCGCTCCGGGGCGACGATCATCGGCGGCATGTTGTTCGGCCTGTCGCGCAAGGCGGCGACGGAGTTTTCGTTCTTTCTCGCGATCCCGACGCTCATGGGGGCCGGGGCCTACGACACTTGGAAGTATCGAGCGCTGCTCTCAGCGGCGGACCTTCCGCTGTTCGCGGTCGGCCTTTCGACGGCCTTCGTGAGCGCGCTGATCTGCGTGCGCTGGTTGATCCGCTTCGTGGCGACGCACGACTTCATCCCGTTCGCGTGGTACCGAATTGCGTTTGGAGTCGTGGTGCTCGCGACGGCGTTTTCGGGCGTGATCGAGTGGGCAGACTGACCCGGAAACGCGCGTACAGCCGCTCAGAAGTGCCTCATTCCGCGCCCGGAGGCTCACGGTGGCGTGGCTCGGGCGATTCTGCTACGTGCGACCTTCGAACCGTCTGTGAGGAGTCGCGACCTGCATGCGTCTGGGCCGTTTCGAGCTGCGAGAATTAGCGCCTCTGTTTGTCGTCGCGCTTCTCGCCGTAGTCATCGTCGCCTCGGAGATCATTCTCGTCGGTGATTGGCGTGTCGACGATGCGTACATCAGCTTTGCGTTCGCGAAGAACCTCGCGCACGGTCGCGGCCTGATCTTCAGTCACGACGTTCTCGTCGAGGGCTACACGAACTTTTTGTGGACGGTGGTGAACGCGCTGCCGATCGCGCTGTTCCCTAAGGCGGATCCGCTCATCGCCGCACGCATCGTTTGTTTTGCGTGTTTCGCTGGACTACTCGTCGCGACCTGGTTGCTCGCGCGTCTATTCGCAGGCCGCCTCGCCGCAGCGGCGGCGGTGCTGCTGCTGGCGGCATGGACCGACCTCACGCGCGCGTCGTTGTCCGGTCTCGAGACCGTGCCGCACGCGATGTTGGTGGCGTTTGGCACGTACCACTACCTCGTCGAGCTCCGAACCGAGCGTAAGTACTCACTCTGGTGGTTCGCGTTTGCGGCGCTGACGCGCATCAGCGGAATGGTCGGCCTGGCGTTCGTGATCGCGTTCGAGGTCTTGGTGCGAATCTTCGACGGCAAGTTGGACCTCCGCGGATTGATCCGCTGGGCGCTCTTGCCGGTCACGTTGTTCGCGGCGTACTTCGCGTGGCGCTACTGGTACTACGGGCTACCGCTGCCGACGACCTATTACGCGAAGACGTTGGTAGCGGCGCTCGATCCAGATCGAGGCGCGCGCTACCTCTGGGATGCCGGTCGCGACCTAGGCATTTTGCCGATCGGGATCATCGCGGTGCTCGGTTTGGGGCGCCGCTTCGAGCGGCGAACGATCTACCTCGCGGTCGCGATCGCATTCGAGCTGGTGTACATCTTGAGAGTCGGCGCGGACTGGATGCCGTTCAGTCGCTTCTTGATTCCGATCGCGCCGCTGGTGGTTGCACTGTTCGCAAACGGTTTGTCGGAGTTGCGCCGAATCAGTCGCGAGTCGTCCTTTGCGGGGCGCGCGAGTGCCAGCTTGGCCTGTTGTGCGAGCGTGGCATGGGTCGCGGTCCACGTCGATTCACACCTGGTGACGACGCCGCAGGAGCAGCTCAAGCTCGACCGCGCGGCCCACGAGAAGCTGCACACCTATCAAAACCTGTTCGTGAATCGAGCCTTCTTTGCGGCGATCACGCGGAAGCCGGGTGAAGTGCTCGCGACTGACTACGGTGGAATATTTGGCTACTACACCGACGCGAGCCTGATCGAACAGTGGGGTTTGTGTAACGTCGACATCGCGTTGCACGGCAACATGGAAGGGATCAATCCGATTTACGGTAAGACTTGCATCGACTGTTATCGGAAGTTCGATCCTGACTACTTTCACGTGATGACTCCGATCGTGCGCGGTCCAAACGACTTTCTCGATCAGAGGGCGGTGATCACGCAGGTGTTTCAGGGCTGGGCGATCAATCGCGTGATCGATCTCTACACGCGGTACGCGACGGGTAGGGTGCTGGAGCCCTCGACCGGTCGCGCGTTGTGGTTCCTCGAGAAGCGGAAGCCCCAGAACAAGCTGGTTCCGAGGACGAGGAGCGACGGGTTCGTGATCGACTATCCGTTCGAGCCCGGTGGAAGGTCGCCCGTCATCGCGTTATCGGCGGCGCGCCCTTGAAGCGACTGTGTCGGCGTTCCGAACGTACGATGTAGTCGTGTCGGGTACCCGAGAGTCTGTGCTGCTACCCGCTGCTCCGCCAGGAGCCTGAGTTGCCCGAGCGCTCGAGATCGCCGACGATCGAGCTGGGATCCTTGCAGCTTGCGGCTGCAGGGCCGGAGGCTTACGGAATGATCGTTTCGGGCAGAGCGCCTGGGTTCGTGATGTCGGCGATTCTGATGTGTGTGATCGCGCTAGCTGGTCATGATGCGCAGACGCAGCCATTGAAGCAGGCGCAACCGCCAAAGGCGCCACCGGCGAAGGTGGAGCCCGAGTTGCCTCCGCAGACGGTGTTGATGCCGGGGCTGTACCTGTTTCAAACCAGAACCCGAGATGGCTCGTGCAATGACGCGCCGAGAACAGGCTACGTGACGTCGTCGGTTGCGACGTTGGATGGAGTGCCGGGCTCGCGAACGATGACGATGCAGTTGTTGAACTCGAAGTACTGGCCGACCTGGACGTTGATCGTTGCGGCCGACGGCGGCATCGCCGGTTCGGCGAACATGAATGGTTCGAAGGACGAGTCGAACGGTGTGTCGAAGTTCGAGATTCGCTCGAAGAAAGAGCGTTTCCAGGGTGTGGGTTCGAGAAACTATCCGTCGACGGTCGATGGCAAACAGATCCGTTGCACGTTGAACTACGACGCATTGTTGAAGCCGCTCGACTGACGTGTGTCAGTGATCGGACGTACGGTGACTGGACTCGCGATCGTAAATGTCGCCCCGAGCGCGCTTCGCTCGAGCTGCTATGTTCGCGAGCGAAGGTACATGCACCAGGTGATCAGCGAAGAGTGGATCCGTACCGCGGTGTTCATGCTGGTTCGCCTCGTCGAAGCGGCCGGGGCACTCGTGATCTTCACTGGTGCAGCACTCGGATTTGGACGGTTCGTCGTCGTCGCGCTCAGGCGGCGGCCTGAGCTCTTCACACCGGTGCGCCTCGATCTGGGACGCTTCCTCGCGCTCGGTCTCGAGTTTCAACTGGCTTCGGATCTGCTTCGCACCGCGGTTGCACCGAGCTTCGACGAGATCGGCAAGTTGGCTGCAGTCGCTGCGATCCGCACGGCGTTGAACTTCTTTCTCGGCCGCGAGATTCGCGAGGAGCGCGAGGAAATTGCGGCGTCGCATCGCGAGACTGCTCCGTGACCCTGCTCGGCTCGATCGCACTCGCGTTCGCGGCCGCCGGGCTGCTGGCATTTTTTCTGGCTAGCGTTGCGACGCGCGATCCACGCACCGGGCTTCCGATCATGCTGGAGCTCTGGATGGCTGCTGGGTTGCTTCGCCTCAGCGACAACCCGAGTTGGAAAACCGTGGCCATGGCCGCGATCATCCTCGTGATCCGAACGCTCGTTCTGCTCAGCCTCCGCGGCCGCACGCTGCGAGCTGTAATCGCGGACTGACGGGGCTTCCGCTCCGCCGAATCGGGCGGGTCGGCACGAAAGTGGTGAGCCCCCGACTTGACGCTCGGCCCGGAGGAGATATATCTAGAGTGTTCTAAAAGATATATCTGTTGATATATCTGGAACCGGTCGCAATCTCGCGACCGACGAAAAACCAAAGGAAATACGTATGTTTAATCGAATGTGGGACTCCGAAGACTCCGGCCATCGCGGCCCTCACCATGGTCCTGGCCACCGCGGCGCACCCTGGCAAGCAGGGCGCGGCGGACCCTGGGGTGGCGGCCGCGGCGGCGGACCCTGGGGCGGCGGACATCGCGGCGGACCGCCGGGCTGGTTCGGCGAAATCTTCGGGCCGCCCCCTCGCGCGGAACGCGGCAACGTCCGGTACCTCGTGCTCGACGCGATCGCAGCGCAACCTCGGCATGGTTACGAAGTGATCCAAGCGATCGAGGAACGCAGCGGGGGTGCCTACCGGCCGAGCCCCGGAGTCGTCTACCCGACGCTGCAACTGCTCGAAGAGATGGGCCTCGCGACGCTGTCTGAGCGAGAGAATCGCAAAGTCTACGGGATCACGGACACAGGCCGCGCAGACCTCGAAGCTCACAAAGAAGAAGTGACGGAGTTCTACGACCAGTGTCGCGGCGACTACACGTGGGAACGCCAAGCCGAAGAGTTCGGCGACCTCATGCGCAAGGCAGCTCGCTTGTTCAAGAGCTTTCGCCGTGCCGCGCACCACGGGCGCATGTCAGCTGGCGCGCAAGCGAAGGTGAAGAAGGTGCTCGATGAAGCGGTGACGAAGATCGAAGAGATCCTGACCGAAGACGCTCGCCTCTGATAGCGGCACGCGCGGCTCTTCTCCGAGCCGCGCGCTCTTCAACCAAGCGCGCGATCGAGATCCGCGATCAGATCGTCGGCGTGCTCCAAGCCGATCGCTAGCCGCAGCAAGTTCTGCGGCGTGACGGTGTGGGGGCCTTCGACCGAGGCGCGATGCTCCACGAGCGACTCGACGCCACCGAGGCTGGTTGCACGGATGAACAACTGGAGGCGCGCGACGAATGCGAATGCCTCTTCGCGACCGCCGCGAACGCACACCGACACGACTGCGCCGAAGCCGCCGCGCATTTGCTTCTTCGCGATCTCGTGACCGGGATGGCTCGGCAGACCGGGGTACATCACGCGTTCGACTTTCGGATGCTGACTCAAGAACTCAGCGATCCGCTGCGCGTTCTCGGTTTGACCGCGCATCCTCCAGGGAAACGTCGTGAGACTGCGGCGGATCAACCAACAATCGAAGGGTGATGGGATCGCACCGCTCGTGGCTTGATAGTCGCGGAGGCGATCCGCAAGGTCCCCGTGCTGCTGGGTGATCACGGCACCACCCATCACGTCACTGTGACCGCCGAAGTATTTGGTGGTCGAGTGCATCACGAGATCGGCTCCGAGCTCGAACGGGCGCTGCCACAGCGGAGTCGCGAAGGTGTTGTCACAACATACGAGCACGCCTCGCGGATGTGCCAATGTACATAAACGTTCGATGTCGCTGACATTCAACATCGGGTTGGACGGGGTTTCGATCCACAGTAACCGCGTGTGATCGCGCAGCGCCGCCTGAACGGCATCGAAGCTGGTCAGATCTACGAACGAAACCTCGACACCCCAGTGCGCTACGATATCCCGCAGCTGCTTGGCGGTGCCGTGATAACTCTCGACTGGCGCGATCACGTGGTCGCCTGCGCGGAGCAGCGCGAATACTGCAAGTGAGGCCGCGGAGCCCGAGCCAAAGGCAAAAGCTTCGGCTCCGCCTTCGAGCGCCGCTAGACACTGCTCGAGCGAAGCGCGTCCGGGGTTTGCCGGTCTTGCGTACGAGAACCCGCGCGAATAACTGCCATCCGCATCTCGCTCGTACGTCGTGCTGAGGTGAATCGGCGGTGCGACTGCACCGGTGTCGGCCGCGACGCCACGCCCGACGTGAATGGACAAAGTTTCTAGCTTCACCGCCTCATTAAATGGAGGAACACTCGCCGATGGAAGAGGCGAGTGTTCCTCTAGTCTCCAAACTCCCAAACGTGTCCAAACTCCCAACCCGAAGGCACATTCATCGAACGCTCGGCGTGGCGTGCTGCGCGGGAACGATCGTCTTCGCCCACTTCAGCAACGCTTCGGCAGAACGCTCGTCAGCAGCAGCAAGCTGGACCCAGAAGCCAGGACCACCCGAGATGACGTGAACCTGAACCGCGGGAACGACCGGCTCGCACGCAGGCGAACCATTGGTTGCGCCCGGTTGCTTCGCCAGCGATTGCTGAACGCTGAGCTGCAGCCACTCGGCGGTCAGCCCTTCACGAGCCGGCACGAAGAGCTGCGCGCCGCGCAACTTCGTGTAAGTCCCGTACCCGAGGTTCTCCTCGACGCGGAATGGAGCGACTGACGAGACTGCATACTTTTCGAACACGCACTGATCTGCTGCGGCGTTACCTCGCGCTTGAACTGCGGATGCAGCGAGAAGCAAAGCCGGAACTGCCAAACCCATGACCAACTTTTGAGCAAACATTTTAGTGACCTCCAGAAAGATTCGACAGGTCTATGTGGCGAGCAAGTTGCGAGCGGTAGTCGTCGCGCGAAAACAATTTGTTTGTGTGAACTGCATAATCGCAGGGCCGACTTTGGTTGCAGGACTTGCACAGTGGCGTGGATCACTCGGGGCGATCCTTACAGCCTTGTCAGTAGCCGAGTGCTGGAAAGCATGCAGCGACGAGCGGCATGCGCTCGCGTGCCAACTAGTGATCGTTGCTGGCCCGTCGTCGTCGCCGAGTCGTCGACTTCGGGTGCGTCACGCAGCGATCACGAGAACGCGAGCACACCGCTCGTATCACCGAGCTCGAGGAGCAACTTACCGATCGCACTCAAGGTCGCGAGCGCCTCGGGCTTCGGTTGACTCGTCGCCGCCGTGAGCACGACCACTCCCGCGTGCCGGACGCCGTTGTCCACGCGTGCGCTGATCACCATCGTGCGGTGCTCGACGCTCCCCTCGGCAGTCCACAACATCGCAACACTCGGCCCGAGCCCCGTCGTCTCCGAAACCATTTCCGTCGCGACGTCGTCCTGGTTCGTAGCTTGGCTCAGACAGCGAAGCGCGAGCTCGAGCTGCGCTGCCCCAGCACGATGTGGCCCCTGCGACGCGGTGCGCTCGAGCTCGTCCGTTTTGCGCACCAGGTATAGATGACCGCCGTCCGCTGAATACGCCTCACAGATCAACCGCAAGGCGCGCTGACTTCGTTGCTC
>DASRXR010001150.1:0-8811 GCA_035687405.1 Polyangiales bacterium | reverse complement strand
CGCTCGGGCCTGACTTCGGCTGGCTCGTCTTCCGCGGGTAGCTCGGGGCGCGGGCGCGCCGCTGATGGCTGCGAGCCCCGCGCCGGATCGGACCAGGCTGCAGCCTCTCCGACTCTCGCTGCGGTGTCGCGCGGGACTACCGGCGCGCCACGCCTCGCTGCGGGTGGCTGCAGCGGCGCAGGGACGGAGGCACCGGTTGCTCTAAGCTTCGCTGGATCTTGCGAGCCGAGCGCCGGCGTCGTTTCAGGCACGCCCACCGACCCCGCGTTGGTTGCGCTCGGAACGAACGACTTGGCCCCCTCAGCCTCGGGCTGCGCTGCCGCGGGTTGCGAGACTGCCTGCCGCGACGGCGACGCAGCTTCGAGCTGCGACGGCGTGTTGGGTGCAGGTGGATCGCTGGGGCTTGCCACGGGCTCTTCCTCCGACCCCGCAATGCCCTGCCAAATGCCGTACGCCGCAACGACGATCAAGCATGCCGCGATCGTCCACCGCACGACCGGCCTCGCAAACGCGCCGTCACGTACTCGTGCGGACTCCAGCGACTCACTCGCAAACGGCGTCGACGTACGCAACGTCGTCTCGAGCGACCCCTTGCGCCGCCTCGCGGATGCGGACATCGCAGCAGAACCAGACGGCGCAGCTGGCGGCGGCGAGGAGCGATCGACCCACCGCGGACCACTTCCGGCGTCGCGCAGTGGCGACTGGCGCGACGACTTCGGCCCGCTGCCCACTGCCGGCAGCGGCGGTGGCTGCACGGCTCGCACCACGGGCTCGAGCGACACGTCAGCCTCTTCCACCTGCTTCGTCGCATGTTTTACCGGCGGGACCGAGCTTCCAGCCGGACGTGGCGCGACCAACGTTCCTCCCGCACCTCGCTCGGGTCTGGCTCGCGCATCCACCTTCGACACGAACCTTCCACTCGCGAACGGCTCGAGCGCACTCGCCATCGATTCCGCGCTCTCGAACCGATCCTGCGGACTTCGCGCCATCGCTTTCGCGATGATGTCCGCCAACTCGACCGGCGTTTCCGGCGCCACGCTATCCAACGCTGGCGGCGTCTCGGTCCAAATCTTGATCACGAGATCCGGATAGTTGTCGGCAGCGTACGGCTGCCGCCCACTCAACGACTCATACAGCGTCACACCGAGCGCATAGATGTCGACCCGATGATCGACACCCTTCGAACGCAACTGCTCGGGCGCCATGTAAAACGGCGTGCCCATCACCGTGCCGGTATCGGTCGTCGTCGCTTTCGGAATGCCCGGCGCCTCCGTCAACTTCGAGATCCCGAAGTCCAACACCTTCGCAACGAAGCCCGCCCGGGTCGTACACAAGAAGATGTTTGCCGGCTTGAGGTCGCGATGAATGATGCCCGCAGCGTGCGCGGCCGCGACACCATCCAAACACTCCATCAGCACCTTGCACGCGACGTCGACCGGCAATTTCCCCTCGCGCTCGAGCCGCAACGCGAGCGACTCACCGCGCAACAGCTCCATCACCATGAACATCGAAGAGCCGTGCTCGCCGACGTCGTAGACCTCGACCACGTTCGGATGCTGAAACCGACCGGCGACCTGCGCCTCGCGAATGAAGCGCTTTACGACATCTTCATGCGTCGTGAGCTCGGGCAGCAGCAACTTCAGCGCGAAACGTTTTCCGGTGACGCGATGCGTCGCCTCGTACACCGCGCCCATGCCGCCCATGCCGAGAAGGCGCTCCACCTGATACTTCGCGCCGATGAGCTCCCCGGGCTCCGGCAGTTGCAGCTCCTCAGTCAAAAGTCCCCGATCCTTTGAGACTCGGGAACCTATCACGCTGCGATACCGGTATCTAAGGACTCTCGCCTGAACCGGCCGTGCACAGCGCCGCGATCCTTGCCAGCCCAGAACCGTTGTGGCATTGGGCCGAGAGATGTCGTACGCGCGGGGCAAGGGGACGCGGGGGCGGAGCAACCCTGCATGCGTTTGGAAACATCTCGCGTCGGCTTGGTTGCTGGCCTGCGCGCTCGGGTGCGCAGCAGCACTGACGAGTGGTGGCCGCGCACTCGCGCAAAGCGGTGTAACTGCCACGCCTTCTGGCGATTACGACAGGCTCATTCAGCAAGCGAGTGACGCCTACGGCACGAAAAACTACGAGCACGCGCGCGACTTGTTCGAGCAAGCCCACGTGCTCCAACCGAGCGCCCGCACCTTTCGAGGTCTCGGCATCGCAGCCTTCGCGCTCAATCGATACGCACAGGCGCGACCCGAGCTCGAGGCATCGCTCGTCGATGCGCGCAAGCCGCTCCCACGCGAGCAGCGACGCGAAGTGACCGACATCCTGAACTGGATGAAGCAGAGCCTCGGCACGTTGCGGCTCGAGCTGGCGCCGCCCCACGCGCTCGCGCTGATCGACGACCAGGCCGCGACCGCCGGCACCAACCTGCTCGAGCTCGGCGAACACCAGCTGGTCGTTCGAGCCTCAGGTTACACGCAGCGCGAACAAGCATTTTTGCTCGAGCGCGAGCATCCGCTGACGCTGCGAGTCGAGCTTCAACAAGACGCACGGGCTCTGGTGAGTGCAAGCGCGAGCGCACCCGAACCGAATCTCGCACCCGCTGCGGTGCCGATCTCGCTCCAACCGCGTCGCGACGAGGCACCCTCCGACTCCACGAGTGTGTTCAGCCGCTGGTGGTTTTGGACGATCGCGGGCGTCGTGGTGGCGAGCACGGTCGTGACGGTTTGGGCCGTCACCTATCAGCCGGACCCGCGCTCACTTCCGCAAGGCATTCGGTTGAGCACGCCATGAGCCGCCGCAGCTCACAGCTTCAAAGCGGAGCGCTCGCGGGCCTGCTCCTGTCGTTCGCCGCGTTCGCCGCGTGCCAGGAAGAACCGACGCATACACACATCGTGCTCGACGTTCATGTCGCAAAAGCGATCGAAGACCGGGTGACGAGCGTGGTCGTCCACGCCGAGAAGCGCTCGAGCGCGACGACCGATGACGTCCGCGACGCGAAAGCCTCGTTCAAAGCCGGTGATGCGCCGCGGTTCGTGCTGCAACCGGCCGCAAACCAAGCCCAGCTTCAGGTGCGCATCGTCGCATTGCAGAATCGGGAAGAGATTGCGTCGGCAGTGCTGCGGAGCCGCTACTCGGCTGGCCGAGGCCTGTTCCTCGCTGTCGAGCTCGGCTGCGAGGACGCATACGACCTCGGCGAGCAGTCGGCTTCCGAAGAGCCCGCCAAGCCGATCGACAGCTGCAAGTACAAGAAGACGCCGCGCGCGGGCGCAGCGGGCGGGCCAGCAGCCGGCAGCGGCGGCAAGCCGGCGATGCCGAAAGCCGGTAGCAGTGGTGAAGCTCCGAGCGGCGTCACCGGTGAAGCCGGCGCAGCCGGATCGGACGCGAATCGCGGCACTGGCGGCGCAGGATCCGGTGCGGCCGGCGCGAACGTCGGCGGCGCTGGCGCCGGCGGTGGCAACCCGAGTGCAGGGGCGGGCGGCTCCGCGGATGGCAGCACGGTGAGCAACACGGGCGGACAGAGCGGCGCGGGAACGAGTGGCGCGGGCGCAGGCGGTGCAGCTGGTGGCGGCGGCGCGAGCGGCGAGCCCGGCACGGGGTGTCTAACCTGGCAGGCGGTAGCGACGATCTCCGATGCGATCGAGACGCTGAGCCCGCCGGCCTTCGTCGCCGGCACCGAGCACCGCGACAACCCGACCGAAAACATCCCGAACTTCGTCTGCCGAGCGACGCCCGCCGGGACTGCGACTCAGCTCGTCGGCAAAGCGAGCAAATGGGGTTGTTATCTGCCGGGCCCGGGCGCGACCGCCTACACCGTGATGGACGACCTCGAGATCTTGATCTCGAGCAACACGTCGCCTTGCTTGACGTGGAAGACTCTGAGCCCGACGACCGCGCCGACGAGTCCGCTGATCTTCGGCACGGGCGCGAGTGCCGCGCGGGTTTGCCGTGTCTCGCACGCAGGTGTCGCAGAAGACCGCAACACGAGCGGCGAACGAGTCGGCCAGGTTCGGCTGGAGAGCGGCCAATACGTCTGCCGCTACGAGTACTACTACTACGTCGAAAACATGACGCACGTGAACGAGGCCGGCGAGCTGACGCAGGTCCTCGACCTCGCGCAGTGACGCGGTGGCAACGGCAGCCGTGAGCTGCAGGCCGGTTTGCCCGAAGCGCCGAAACGCGCTTTTTCCGCCGCCGCAACTCGGGCAAACGCGACGGCAAATCGGCCAAATCCGACAACCCCGGCCGGTACGCCCCACGCGCCGCAACCTTCACCGGCCGAGGGTGCACACGTGCCGCCGGTCGAGCGGCATGCGTGATATGAACCGCGTGTGGCGATCGGCGCAGTCTACCGCCCCTTTCTCGAAGTCGCTCGCGAGCACGGCGTCGACGTAGATGCCGTGCTTTCGCAGTTTCAACTGACCTACCACTCGCTGATCGAGGAAAACACTCGACTCACACCCGACCAGGGCCGCGCTCTCGCCAGTGCATTGCGCCGCGCGCTTCCCGAGACGAGTCGCGACGAAGCACTCGGGCTACGCGCCGCAGAGCGCTTCGTCGCCGCGGACGCCGATCTGCTCGGCTACATCATGAGTCATTCGGCGACTCCGCTCGACGCCGCACTCGCCCTTCAGCGACACATGCGGTTACTCGGCGACTCGGCCGACTACCGCGTCGAGACGGAGAACGACCGCGTCAAGCTCAGCTTCGGTCTGCTCGGCGGTCGCCAGATGGTCCCGGACGGACCGGACTTCGTAGTCGCCGCGTTCTTCCGCCTCCTTCACGACGGGTCGCGCGGCCGCACGCGACCGATCGAGATTCAACTACCGCGACCCACGCCGCGCCGACCTGAAATCTACCGGCGCTTTTTCGGCGCTCCGGTGTGCTTCGGCGCCGAAGTGGGCGCGCTGGTGTACGAACACGCCAGCATGCTCGTGCCGTTTCAAGAGCACGACCTGCGCTTGGTCCGCATTCTCACCCAACATGCCGAGGCGTTGATCGCACAGCTTCCACCGACCGACTCGTTGCGCGAGCGCGTCCGCGCGCTGATCGTCGAGGGGCTCGTGCATGGAGAGCTCGGGCTAGAGCAAGTCGCGTGGCGCTGCGGCGTCGGCGAACGGACGCTGCGGCGCCGCCTCGAAGACGCCGGGACCAGCTACCGCGCGCTCGTCGACGAAGTTCGCAAGGAGCGCGCGCTCGTGCTCTTGGAGAACGACGGCAACGTGTCTTGGGTCGCACAGAACCTGGGATTTTCGGACTCCACCGCGTTCGCGCGCGCGTTCCGCCGTTGGACAGGCCGTTTGCCGCACGAACACGTGCGCCTGAAGGCCCAGCCCGAGTAGCCCGAGCCTGTCCGCGCGAGCCGATGACTTTGTCCGGTGCTGCCGCGCCTCCAGCCGGGTCGCCGGCCTAGGTTCGGCGCTTCCAACCCGTGAGGTGTCATGCTCCGCCGGAACCTTTCATGGCTCATCCTCGCCGCTGTCGGCGGCATACCGTCGTGCACGAACGAGCCACCAGTCGGCGCCGAGACCGCCGCGCTGACGCTCGAGCCCGCAGCTCTCAGCGGCGGCCGCGCGCGACCGCTCGTCGAAGACATTCCCACGGCCGAAAACCTCCTCTTCACCAGCACCGGCCGACTGTTCGTGAGCAGCGACGGCGGGATCTTCGAAATCGTCCAGGACGGCAGCAGCTATCGCAGTATCCCGCGACATCGAGGCGAGACTTGTGCGTTCGGCGGCATGGTGGAAGTCAGCGGTACGCTCTACGTGAACTGTTACGACCAGGCCAACACGGTCTCGACGCTCTTCGCGGCCTCGCTCAGCGACGCGCCCGAATTCTCTGCGATCCATCAACTGCCCGGAATCCAGCTGGCGAACGGGCTGACGAGTGACGGCACCAGCAACTTGTACGTCGCCGCGACCTTTCAAGGTGTACTGCTGCGCCTGCAGCTCTCCGCGGCGGACCCATTCAAGATCACGAAGCAAGAGACGCTCGTGCCCGACGCAGGCTTATTCGCGAACGGGATCAAGCTCCACGACGGCGCGCTCTACTGGACCAACTTCACGCTCATCATGAGTGCCGAGCTGCAAGGCGACGGCAGTGTCGCGCCGCCGCAAGCGGTCGCCGGTGCGTTCTCGTTCATGGACGACCTCTACGTCGACGATTCCGCAATCCTCGCCGCGGACGCACTCGGCGGCTCGATTCGCTCGTTCGGCCCACGAGGCTTCGAGAACGGCAGCACGCCACCGGGCAGCTTCGACGGACCTTCCGCAGTGCTCCCCGCAGCCGGGCGGCTCGGTCTCGCCGAGGACGCGCTCGTAGTCACCGAGCGCACCGGCGGCCGCGTTTCGGCCTTCACGCCGCGTAAATAAAAAAGGCTCCGCGCGAGAGGGGGGTCTACGCGCGGAGCCTTCCACTAAGCGCCCCAAGGTGGGCTATTTGGGATCAGGGAAAATTCAGTGAGTGTTCGCGAGGTACGGAGTCTCTAGCTGACGCACAGGCTCCTCCTTCGGCTCGAGTGCAATCTCGAACACCTGGTCGAGCGTGTCGACGGCCGTGAACTGGAGCTGGTTGCGAACCTCTTCTGGGAGGTCGTCCAGATCCGCCTCGTTCTCACGCGGCAAGATCACGTGTTTGATGCCCGCCCGGTGTGCGCCGAGCACTTTCTCCTTCACGCCGCCGATCGGAAGCACCCGACCGCGCAACGTGATCTCACCCGTCATCGCGACGTCCTTGCGGACCTTTCGCTTCGACATGGCACTCACGAGGGCCGTGGACATCGCCACACCGGCAGACGGACCATCTTTCGGGATGGCACCCTGCGGCACGTGCACGTGCACCTCGATCGAACCGAGCTGCTCCTGAGGAATCTGCAGCTGCTCGGCTTTCGTCGCAGCGTAAGTCATCGCCGCGCGCGCACTCTCCTTCATGACGTCACCGAGTTGACCGGTGAGGATGAGCGAGACGTTGCCCCAGCCATTCACCTGCAGCGAAGTGTCCGCACCGCGGAAATCCTGCAAGCGCCTGACCGACGCTTCGACGAACATGATGTCGCCACCTGCCGGCGTGTAATACATGCCGGTCGCGAGGCCCACCTCGTTCGACTCGTTCGCGCGCTCCGGCCGCACCTTCGGCCGACCGAGTAACGCACGCACCGTATCTTCAGAGACGTTGCGGTCTACCACTTCGCCCGCCGCAATCTTGCGCGCGAGCTTGCGAACCACCGCACCGATCCTGCGCTCCAGCTGCCGCACGCCGCTCTCGCGGGTGTAGCGACTGATGATCGACATCAACGCTGTATCGCTGAACGTGACGTTTTCGTCCTTCAAGCCGCCTTCTTCGAGCTGGCGCGGAACCAAGTACTCCTTGGCGATGCCAGCCTTCTGAAGCTCGGTGTAGCCGGCGAACTCGACGACCTCCATGCGGTCCAAGAGCGGACCGGGGATATTCTCGATGAAGTTCGCAGTCGCGATGAAGAGCACCTCGCTCAAGTCGAAAGGCACGTTCAAGTAGTGATCCGTGAACGTGTCGTTCTGCGCGGGGTCGAGCACCTCGAGCAACGCGCTCGCCGGGTTGCCCTGATAGGACGCGCCGAGCTTGTCGATCTCGTCGAGCAAGAACACTGGATTGCGCGTGCCGGCTTGCTTCAAGCCCTGCACGATTCGACCCGGCATCGCGCCGACGTAGGTACGCCGGTGCCCGCGGATGTCCGCCTCGTCGCGAACGCCGCCGAGCGCGATTCGCACGTACTCGCGACCGAGTGAACGCGCGATCGACTTACCGATCGAGGTCTTGCCCACGCCCGGAGGTCCGACGAACAACAAGATCGGACCCTTGGCCATGGCTTTGGCCTTCTCGGCCTTCTTCGCCTTTTCCTTGTCGACGGGCTTGTCGCCGCCGTCGGCTGCAACCGCCTCGGGATCCGCGACCACCTGCTCGGCAGTCTTCTTGGCGTGCAACTGACGTACCGCCAAGAACTCGAGGATGCGGTCTTTCACCTCTTGGAGGCCGTGGTGATCGGCCTGCAGCACGTTCATGCCGTGTTGCAGATCGAGGTTGTCGTCGGACCGCTTGTCCCACGGCAACTCCACCATCCACTCGAGGTAGTTGCGGATGACTTGGCCTTCCATCGACTCGCGACCGGAACGGCTGAGCCGCGCCAACTCGCGATTGACTTCAGCTCGCGCAACCTTCGGAAGATCGAGCGCAGCCAAGCGCTCTTTCAGCTCGGAGAGACTATTGTCGTCGTCGTCCTCGCCGAGCTCCTTCTGGATTGCGCGCATCTGCCCGCGCAAGAACATCTCGCGCTGCCGTTCGCCGAGCTCTTCCTGCACCTGAGTTTGGATCTTCTCCTGTGCTTCGAGCTCGGTGTTCTGCCGCTGGATCTGGACGAGCACGCGCCGCAACCGATCTTCGACCGCGGTGGTCTCGAGCAACTCTTGCTTCTCGGCGATGCCGAGCTCCATGTGGCCGGCGACGAGGTCGGCGAACTCGCCTGCCTCTTTCACCTCGTCGACGATGCGAGCAAGCATAGCGTCGGGCACGCCGCGCTTCTTACCGAGCTCGATCGCGCGCTCGCGGGTCTCGCGGAACAGCGCAGTGAAGTTCGGATCCTCGACGTCGGGTGGCGGCACTTCTTGCACCGGCAACACGATCGCCTCGAGCCGATCCTCGACCTCGCGATATTCGATCGCACGTGCGCGCTCGACACCTTCGACGAGCAGCTGCACGCCCTTCTGACCCCGTTGCGCGTGTGTGATGCGCGCCACAACACCCATCGGATACAGGTGTTTGGCTTCGGGTTTATCCACGTTCTCG
>DASRXR010001149.1:0-4795 GCA_035687405.1 Polyangiales bacterium | reverse complement strand
CCGGAGAAGCCATCGCGTGACGACGTACTCAACGCGATGAACGGTGTGAAGGGTGCGGTGTCTGCGTGTGCGAATGGCCAGACTGGCGTCGCGTTTGCGAACATCACGGTCGCCGGCAAGACGGGCCGAGTGAGCAACGTGGAAGTTACGGGTATGACGGGTGAGGTCGGTTCGTGCATCGCGCGCAGCGTGCGCAAAGCCAACTTCCCGAAGTTCAAGTCAGACAACTTCCAGATCAAGTTCCCGTTCCGGCTGTAAGAGCGGGTGATCGCGGACGACAGGGCGGCGCTTGGTGCGCCGCCTAGTCTTGCCTCGAGCTTCGCGCAATCAGCGAACGCGCTGACCGAGTTCGGCGTCATCCCGTCGGATGCATCAGTCGAACTCTCTACAGGTCTTGCAGGCCTCCGGTGTGTAGGGCGAGTCGTCGTCGCGGCGTCGGGGGGCCACTGCTTGGAGAGGCCTGTTCCTCGTGTCGGCCCCTAAACTGACGGTGGCGGCGCCAGACGTGTTGGAACCCGCTGGGTGAGTGTCCGAAGCGCGGATTGCGCCCGTGCGAAGGAATCGGAGCGGCTTAGTACTGGGCTTCGCGCAGACCCTTTGACGATTCCAGCGGATATCGCGGCGGTCCGCTATCGCGGATCATAGTGGACCTCGTCCAGACCGGATTCGATTGTTGGGGCGAGTACGATTCACGACCCTCGTCGCAGATCGTGCTCCGCCGCCGATAGCTGCGGGTTGCTGACGTGTCCGAGACATGAGTGAGCACGGTCATCTGACAATGTCAGTAGAGTTTTCGGACAGACTCGAGGTCAGTTGCGGAAAAACATTTCTTTTTCTTTGGGTTTTTTCTCGGCGAGGGCTCGACGTGTTTTGCGACGTCACTCGACAAGATTCGCAGCTCGAATTCTCGACATCGATTGCCGCACCGACGTCGCGCTGTGCGGCCGTGCGATTCGAATTTTGATTTGCAGCGCGTACTCGAAGCAGTTCATTGAACACAGCGCATCCTCGACGCGAGGTCTATGCGCGCGATGGCGGCCGGTGCAGCTTCGAGAGTAAGAGCGGCACGAGATGTGGGTCGAGGCGTGATTTGGAATTCCATCACATCGTGCCGTTTGCGCGGGGTGGCGCGATGACGCGCGACAACCTCAGTCTGATGTGTCGAGTGCACAACGCGTTGTTGGCGGAGCGAGACTACGGTCGTGACTACGTGAAGAGCCAATCGCGAGGCGACTCGATCAAAGCAGTACGCCACAGAACAATCGAACCCGGTCTGGACAGGGTGAAAACGGCGCCCAGCGATGAGCTGCGCGACAACGATGGACGGGCGGGCCTCGCCACAGCCCCGTGACGGCAGGCAACGATGAGCTGCGCGACAACGATGGACGGGCGGGCCTCGCCGGAGCCCAGTGAGGCCGCCCCGCGGCCGCGGCTCTGCGACGTGTCTAGGCCGACGACACGATTGGCGATCACTGCTCTCCATTCGCCCCAAACGCATCCGACCGGCGCCGCAGTCACCACGCACGACACCTACGAATCGAGCCGCCCCCGCGACCGATCCCGCCCCCTTACCAAGCCTACAAACGCGACAGAACACGACACCGCCCGACGCTCAACGCAAAACGCGTCAGCTCTCGATACGCACAAGCCTTCTGCGTTTGTTTACGCGCTCAATGACGCAGCCGCACGACGGCCGAGCGCGTTGTCAGCGCTCTGGCGTCAGCCGTCTCGCGAGCTCCACCTTACCAGCGGTGCGCAGCCGAACTCTCGCTCCCGGTACAGAACAGCTGGCACCCGCGAACCCGGGATGGTCGCCTACGAACTCCACCCACCGAGCGGTGCGCCAGCCGAACTATCCCACCCAGCTCCGAGCGATTGGCACCCGCGATCCCCGGATGGTCGACGCGCCTCTGCGCGCACCGTCGCGCTAAAACCTCAATGAGCACCACCACTTACAACTTTCTCAATTTCCCGCGACGGAACTTCGGGGCTGCCCCGTTTGAAAGGGCGAACCACGAAAAGGAGTGGTAAGCCCCATGAAGAAGATCGTGTTTTTGAGTGTAGTTACGAGCCTCGCGCTCGGTTCGATTGCTCTGGCCGAAGGACGTGGCGAGGACGGCGCCAAGCATGGCCTCTTCGCCCGCGTGGACGCGAACAGTGATGGCAAAGTCACAAAGACGGAAGCAGACGCTGGGATCAAACAGTTCTTCGCCAAGGCTGACGCGAATCACGACGGCAAAATAACCAAGGACGAGCTCGCGGCACTTCGCGAGGGCAAGCTCGACAAGCTGCGCACGCGCATGTCGGACAAGCTCTGGTCGAAGGACGCGAACAAGGACGGCAAGCTCGAGAAGAGCGAGCTTTCTCGGATGCCCGAACAGTGGTTCGCAAAGATCGACACGAACAGCGATGGTGCGTTGACCAAAGACGAGCTCGCCGCAGCCGGTAAGGTGATGGAAGGCCGCTTCGAAGGTCACGCGCAAGAGCGGTTCGCGAAGCTCGACACGAACGGCGACGGCGTCGTCGACGTGACGGAGATGCAGGCGAAGGCGGATTCGATGTTCACCAAGTTCGACGCGAACCACGATGGCGTGGTCGAGAAGAGCGAAGTTCCGCAACGCGGGCATCATGGCTTCGGTAAGCACGGTCGTGGTGGCGATTGCCACGGTGAGAAGCCCGACGTGAACCAGAATGCCCCGGCCGCTGGTAAAGCCGGCTGATGTGTTCGGTGGTTGACTTCGCGCAACCGTTCGTCCCTGCTTCGACTCCGACGTGGAGTCGAAGCAGGGCTTTCGAGCCTCTGGCCCTGTCACGGAGCGAGTCTTTGGACGAAGCGCACGAGTTGACTTTGATGCGACGCGTCGCGGAACGTGACACCGCAGCGTATCGCGAGTTGGTGGACGCGCTCTTGCCTCGCATCGCACGTTTCGCCGAACGTTTCCTCGGCAATAAAGCCGAATCCGAAGACGTCGCACAGGAGACGTTCATGAAGCTGTGGACGGCAGCATCGACGTTTACGCCGCAAGCGCGGCCGTCGACCTGGATCTACCGGATCGCGCACAACCTGTGTATCGATCGCATCCGGAAACGGCGCCCAGAGACCGAACTACACGAGCAAGGTTCTTCGAGCGTCGATCGTCCGAGTGGTTTGTTCGCGCGCAAAGAAACCGCAGTCGCAGTGCAGAAGGCACTGGCCGAGCTACCGGAACGCCAGCGCGCGGCGCTCACGCTGGTTCACTACGAAGGTTTAGCCGCGGACGAAGCGGCGAGTGTGCTCGAGATCAGTATCGAGGCTCTGGAATCCCTGCTGGCCCGCGGCCGGCGTACGCTGCGCGAGAGCTTGAGAGCGCTCGCGAATCCGAAGGAATCGTCGTCATGAAGCCGCCTGTCGCCACCCCACCGATGACGCTCGCACGCCTGACTGAGCTGCTGGACGCGTACGGCGCACGCCCCGAGTCGTGGCCGAGCGCAGAACGCAATGCAGCCCAGTTGCTGTTGCGTGAGAGCGCCGACGCGCAACGTCTGGTCGCGGACGCAGCAGAGCTCGACGGTGTGTTGAACGACTATGAGGTCGCCGAGGAAGTGTCACCTGCGCTGCGTGCGCGCGTGCTCGAAGTGCCGATCGTCACCGCGCGCAAGCGCCGGCGGTTTGGTTTTCGCATGGCGTGGGCAGTCGCGTTTAGTTGTCTGATCGGCGTCGCGAGCGGCGCTTGGAGCGCACCCGAAGCGAGCGCCGACGACGATGAGTGGGCCGAGCTGACCGAGGTTTCGTTCTACGCGGACGCGGATGCGGATCCAGATGTCACGACGGTGGAGGAAGTGCCATGAGCGCGTGGCCTCGGCGTTGGCTCATCCTCGGCCTGGCATCGGCGGTGCTGAACGTGTTCCTGATCGGGTTTTTGGCCGGTCGGCATGCATTTGGTCCGGCCGGTTGCGGGACCCGAGGTTTCAGACACGACAACCACGGGGCATTCGCGAAACGAATCCCGGAGGGCGATCGCACCCGTCTGCGCGAGAAACTGGAAGGCGTGAGAAGTGCGCGAGAACAAGTACGCGACGCTTTGCTGAACGATCCATACCAACCGGCGCAGCTGGAAGCGGCACTGACCAGACTGCGGGAACGCTCGGCGGAGCTGCAGCTGGACATGCATCGCCAACTGTTAGAAACCGCAGGACACATGCCTGTCGAACAACGCCGACGCCTCGCGGAGTCACGGTTCATGCGGCCCCCGCTGGGGCCTTAAACGGCTCGAGTTCGCTTCACAACGCGCGCAATCGGTTACTGTCGTGACTCGAAAGTAGGCGGCGTCCCAGTTTGGGACCTGCCGGCTAATCTCGAGATCTCGCCAATCTGAATCTTGGTGGATTGCATAACAGCCTCGCGCATCGGTCGATCGATCGCTCACATCGCGATCTCACACATCCGCGAGACTAAAATAATCCTTGATCGGGGCTTCTCATACCTCACGGGAATGAGCGAGTCTGCGCCCTCAGGGGGCGTCGGAACGGCGTCGGGGAGTACGACCGCCGTGGCTCGTCAAACCTTGATTAGAGGTCTCAAAAATATGTGCAAGAAGCAGGTCGCTCGGGATGGACACTGGTACGTAAAAGCAGGCTTGGTCGCAGCGCTCTTAGCCGCGCCGTCGATCACTTGGGCGCAGCCACAGCCGCAGCCCAAGGAAGAGGAGGACGAGCTGTCCGAACCTTCGTCGGGTGAGGAAGGCAGCGATTCCGCCGCGCAGCCAGAGGCCGACGAGCCGCCCGATACGCCGCAAGCGTCAGTTCAAACTGCGCC
>DASRXR010001148.1:0-11233 GCA_035687405.1 Polyangiales bacterium | reverse complement strand
CTGCCATCGGCGAGCTCGATCCCGGGCGACCTCTCGAGCCCGGCCCCGGAACCCTCGGTATCGTCCGAAGACGGGTCGCCGGACGCTGCTGCAGTGTCGATGGGCTGGCAGCCGCTGAGGCCACTGAGCAGTGCGAAGAGTACGCCGAGCCGGCGCGACAAAGATGTGAAGTTGACCGGCGAGCTCACAGTGATCCCTTTACGGTAGCGAGCGCTCCATCGCGCTCTGGTTGGAGGCTCAATGCATAGCCGCGTTGCGGCGCATGCTCAGCGTTCGAGCTCGAATCCGAAAAGACGAACCATGCCACGCTCGTCAGCGCAGCCGCAGCTGCGACCCCGAGCGAGATATCCGCGGCGACGTAGAGGGTGCGAATGTGCGTGATGCTGTCGCGCGAACAGTTGGGCGAACACTGACTGAGCTTGTCATTGTCCCCGCGCGCCCAGCTCGACAGTAAGAGATACGCTCCGGCGCTTACCAAGGCACCACCGCCCAGAATATAAGGTGTCAGCGAAGCGTGGCTCTGCGGTGGATCGCTCGAGGTGATCGCGATGCGTGGCGCGAGCGCAGCTTCCGTCTGCATCGGCGCAATACTCAGCTGTTCAGGTTTCTCCGGTGGAGCAGGTGAGGGCTCGGCCTCGAAGTTCATCATCGGTGCGGACGGTGGAGGCAACTCCAGCCAGATCTCGCGATTTCGCTGCCCTGTTGCGATCACCATCTGCTGGCTGGAGAGTTCATCGCCGTCAGTGCTGAACACGAACTCGTGCAGCCCGGGGTCCACGGAGAACGCTCGGCCGTCGAGGCGTGAAGCGAGCGAGATGCCGTCCATCGTCACCTGCACATCGACGATCGGAGCGCCTTCCGAATCCTTTGCAAGCGGCACGACCGATGGCGTGTCGAGCTCCAATCGGAAGAGCTTGGCTTGGCACAACTGTCTCACGGGATTTCCACAGCTGTCGGCGCTGCAGCTTTGGTAGATGGCCGACGCCTCGTTCAAGTGACCGGCGCGTTCCTGCTCGAGCGCAGTTTCGTAAACAGCTGCACAGCTGGTGACGCCGCCAGCCGCTTTGACTTTGGCAACGCCGTTACCCAGAAGGGCGATCAGGCTGCAGATGCCGACACATAGACTGGCGAGACTGCTATTGGATCTACGCATAGGATAAGGCTTCGTTCCGCCGAGACTTCAAACGCACGGGTGCTTCGGCGCGCCGCCGATACACGACATTCAGAATCGCGACCCCGCCTGGTCGCGAAGCGATCTGGCTCAGGCGCTACCCCTGCTGGACGCCAACTGGCGCGTTCACGCTTGAACGCGCGGCTTCCCACGTGTGTAGCTAACGGTAGGCTTTGCGATCAACTGAGACGACGTTGTGTGATGAGTCGTCGCGTCGAGGACAGTCGCAAATTGTCGTGTAGTTTCTTGGTAAGCATCACTTCTGAGGTGCCGCTGACGGCTGCAGAGAGTATGTACCAAACTTAGGGCGTGCGCCAGTGGAAGCCGATGCCGACGGGTGCAGTCGATAGAACCTCGGTGCGGGCATCAGTCGCCGATGTCGGCCTTACCGCGCGCCGCTGAAGTTAACGTTCAACGCCGCGGAGAGTTCGCAGGAGCTCTGCGAGCTGCGAGCTTGGCGCCCACGTGCCCGTGGTGTTCCGACCCGCCTTGCGTAGGCAACGAGTGTAGGCCGCCCGCTCGAGGACACCTGGTGCCGCGCAGAGCACTCTGCCGCCACTGGCGGCGGACGGAGATCGATCGCACTCGCTAAATTCAAGATTTCGCTGACTGATCCGATGCAAGACGAGTAGCGCCGGTCGATGACGAATGACTAAACACACTAAGTCAAACGAAGGGCTGCGATCGTGCGCGTAGTCTCGCGTTTGACCGTCGTCCAGCTCGTGTCAGGACTCGGCGCACTCTCATTGTTCGTCGTGCCGGCCTGGGCCTCGCAGCGCATCGCTCAACAATGGAGCGAGTACAGCGTCGCGCAAGCGCAACTGTCAGCGATACCAGCTGCGGCGGCGCTACTGCGGCTCGCCGCGGCGACTGGGCAGCACCGGGGCGCATCCGCGGGAGTGCTCGGCGGAGATCAGGCGTTTAGCCAGAATCGCGTATTCAGGCGGCGTGAGGTCGAGCGGGCGCTCGCCGCTGTGTTCGAGACGACGGGACAGTGGCAGACGCAGCAGATGCAAAAGCTGCGAGTGAGAGTGCGCGAAGAATGGCAGTCGCTGAGCGACGCGGTCGATACACGAGAAATCACCGAGCGGCAAAGCTACGAGCGGCACAAGTCGCTGATTGCACGCGAGCTCGAGCTCCTCGACGAGGTCGTGTCTGTCTCGACGTTGGCTTTGGACCGAGACCCGTTCTCTCACTACATCGCACTTGCAGCATTCGAATATCAGCCACGCGTCCGAGAAGCGATCGGGCAATTGCGAAGCTTTGGCATGGGTATGTTGGCGAGGCCGAGCTTCGAACCGGCGGACCAGGCGCTGATGGCGCTGATGTTGGCGAATACCCGCCAAATGTTTGCGCGTGGAACGTTCCAAATCGAGCGTGGGCGAGCCGCCAATCCTGCTGTTCTGCGCACGCTGGCGCCGGAGCTGCAACGGCGGCGTGCCACGTTCGATGCGGCGGCCGCGATCGTCGAAGCCGAGATCCTCACGGAGAGGGGCGTCCACATCCCAGCGGCGGTGTATTTCGCGACGATCACGCACGCTCTCGACGCGCAAATGACCTACGCCGAGGCGACCTTCAAGATGTTGACCGCTGAGATGAGGTCGCGTGCCGAGGCGAGTCAGCATGCGATCGCGATCACGCTCGCGATCGGCATCGTCGTGTCGCTGCTGAACTTTTGGCTGGTTCGGACGATCATCGGTTCTGTTCGCGTGGACATCGACCTGCGCGAGAAAGCATGCACCGAAGCGACTCGGAGCAGCGCGTTTCTCTCGACGGTGCTGGAAGCCGCTCCGGATGCTGTCGTCATCCTGAATGCTCGCGGAGCGATCGAGTTCATCAACTCGCAAGTCGAAACATCATTTGGCTTCTCGCGGGAGGAGTTGCTTCAAAAACCTGCGCAGATCCTGTTCCCAAACGCTGCGCTGCCAGACGGCGTGCTCGCGTCCGCTGACGCTGCCAGTGGCATGACGACGGGTCGCGTCATTGCGCTGGAGTGTCATCGCAGGGACGGCGCGTCCTTCCCCGCAGAGCTAGGGCTGCGTCCAGTGCAGGTGGGAGAGTCGCGTCACCTGATCGTGGTTGCGCGCGATGTGACAGAACGACGTGCGATGGAACGGCAGCTGCATCAGAGCCAGCGCATGGAAGCGATCGGACAGCTGACGGGCGGGCTGGCGCACGACTTCAACAATCTGCTCGGGGTCATCGTCGGGAACCTCGATCTCTTGGAGCCTCATGTCGTGGGCGATGAACGCGCGATCGCGCGCGTTCGAACCGCACAGCGCGCCGCGATGCGTGGCTCGGATCTGACGAAGCGCTTGCTGGCGTTTTCAGGACGCCAACACCTCAATCCGCAGCCAACCTGCGTCAACCAGTTGATCGACGAGCTGCTGGAAATGCTGCCTCGCACGCTCGGCCCGGAGATCAAGGTCGCTGTCAAGCTCGCGACGGGTCTGCCAAGCGCGACCGTGGATGCGTCGGGCTTGGAGGGCGCACTGCTGAACTTGGCGCTCAACGCACGGGACGCGATGCCGAGCGGGGGAAAGCTCACCATTCAGACCACGCTGGTGCATCTCGACCACGTTCACGCAACCGTTCAAAGCGGCGAGATCAAACCAGGCGACTACGTCAAGATTTCGGTCTCGGACACGGGACACGGCATGACACAAGACACGCTCAGTAAAGTGTTCGAGCCGTTCTTCACGACGAAATCCCGCGGCAAGGGCACGGGGCTCGGGCTCGCAATGGTCTACGGCTTCGTGAGGCAGTCGAACGGGAACATCCGAATCTATAGTGAAGTCGGCGTCGGGACGACTTTCACCTTGTATCTCCCGCTCGCCGAGGCCGACGCCATCGCCGTCGCGAGCGAAGTAGTCAGCGCTAGACCTTCCGCCGGTGCCGTCAAAGGGACCGTCCTGATCGTCGATGACGAAGTCGACCTGCTGGAGATCGCCGTAAGTTATTGCGAGGAGCTGGGGCTGACCGTGCTGCATGCGACAGACGGTCCGTCTGCCGTCGAGCTCGCGGAAACTCTGCCGCACGTCGATCTGCTGCTGACCGATGTCGTGATGCCTGGTGGGATGAGTGGCGTGGCGTTGGCGGCGCGAATGCGCGCGCGCTATCCGAAACTGAAAGTCGTCTATTGCTCCGGCTTTCCGTCGAGCGCGCTCGCGGACCGCAGCCACTTGTCGGTGGATGGTCCGCTCATCAATAAGCCGTACTTGAAGAGCGAGTTCGTTCGAACGGTGCTCGACACGATTGCGGCGTCACCGACGCTCACCGAGGAGCACGCCGCTTGAACGAGCCACGTCCACATTTGCTAATCGTCGATGACGAACCGGATTTCGCCGAGTATCTCGGAGCGGTCGCCGAGTCGGTCGGATATCGCTGTACCATCGCGACCGATGCGTGTGGCTTCGAGGACGCCATCCAGCAGGACATCGACCTCATCATGTTGGATCTCGTGATGCCCGGTGCAGACGGCATCGAGCTACTCCGCCTGCTCGCTCACGCGCGCCATCCTGCTGGCGTGATCTTGATGAGCGGCTTCGACAAGCGCGTCCTGGTGTCGGCCGAGTCGCTCGCCCGGGAGCTCGGCCTCTGCGTGCGCGGCCATCTGGAGAAACCGATCCGCGCAGCTGACCTTTCCCAGTTTCTCACAGCGGTTTCTAGCACCCCTCCGCCTCGGTCCCCGAGCGCGCCGGCGCTACCGCATGTCTCGGAGCAAGAGCTTGCAGTCGCGATTCGCGATCAGCACTTCACGATCCACTATCAGCCGCAGATCGATCTCGCGAGCGGTGCATTCATCGGCGTCGAGGCGTTGGTGCGTTGGCAACACCCGGAGCACGGGATGATCTATCCTGACGCGTTCATCGGCGTTGCGGAAGAGACCGGCCAGATCGATGCGCTGAGCTGGGTCATCTACAAACTCGCTGCCCACGAATTTCGGAAACTGAGCGATGCGTACGGACCACTTCATTTGTCTCTCAACCTCTCCGCCTGCTCGTTGCACGATCTCGCGACGCCCGAGAAGCTGGTCGAGATCGCGCGGGACTCAGGGTTTCCGCTCTCCTCGCTGGTGCTCGAGATCACCGAGAGCGGTCTGATGCGCGAGCTGTCCTCCGCGCTCGATATCCTCACGCGGTTGCGCATGAAGGGGATGGGCCTGTCGATCGACGATTTCGGGACCGGCTACTCCATGATGGATCAACTGCGACGCGTACCGGCGTCGGAGTTGAAGATCGATCGCTCGTTCGTCGCGGAGTCCGCTACGGACGAGAGTGCACTCTTGATGGTCGAAAAGACGATCGAGATCGGCCGTCGCATGCAGATGCAAGTGGTAGCCGAAGGCGTCGAGACTCCAGAGCAGCTTGCGCTGTTGCGCCGGCTCGGGTGCGACATGGCTCAGGGCTATCTGTTCAGTCGACCGCTGCCCATGCCGAAACTCCTGTCGTGGGCTGCAGACTGGCAGCGAGGAAGCACAGACTTGGCCAGACAGTGGGCCCCTGCGGCTATGCCGGCGCATTTTTAGCTAGTCGTCACGGTTCAGTGTGGGGGTCCGATGGTAGGCCTCGCGGCGGAGGAAACCATGAGGCGATACCGGTTCGCAGCAACCTTGCGAACTGTTGAGGCGGCACAGGCCGACTGAAGTAGTAGCCTTGTGCCTCGTCGCAGTCGCGCGCTCGAAGAAACGCCAGCTGCTCGGGGGTTTCTACGCCCTCTGCCACTACTCGTAGTCTGAGGCTGTGGGCCATGCTGATGACCGCGGTCACGATGCTCGCATCATCGCTTTCGCCAGTGATGTGACCCACGAACGACTGATCGATCTTGAGTGCGTCCACCGGAAATTTTCGAAGGTAGCTCAAGCTCGAGTAGCCGGTGCCAAAGTCATCGACTGCCACTTGCACGCCGCGCTCTCGCACGGCTCGGAGTGTGATTGCCGCGGACTCGGCATGCTTCATGAGCACGCTCTCGGTCAGCTCCAGCTCGAGTGAGTGCGGATCCAGGCCTGTCTCGTGCAGGATCGCAAACAACCGCTCGAGAAAATCCTCGTCTCGAAACTCCATCGCGGAGACATTGACTGCCATGGTTGTCGCGGGCATGCCCGCGTCCGCCCACGCTCGGGCTTGCTGACAAGCGCGACGAAGCACCCAGTTTCCAATCGGCAGAATCAGGCCGCAGTCTTCGGCGACCGGAATGAAGTGGGCTGGAGGCACCATTCCGCGGGTTGGGTGCGTCCAGCGTAGCAACGCCTCCACGCCAGTGATCGCACCCGTCCGAAAGTCGATCTTCGGCTGGTAGTGCAGCGCGAGCTCGTCGCGCTCGAGCGCGCGACGCAGACTCTCCTCGATGGATTGCCGCTCCACCGCACGAGCATTCATCGCTGGCTTGAAATACTGATAGTTGTGACGCCCCCGCTCTTTGGCGTGGTACATCGCGGTGTCTGCGCTCTGGATGAGCGCCTCCGCGTCTACGCCATCTTCCGGGTAGATGCTCACACCGATGCTGGTGGTGACGTGAAGATCGTGCTGTTCGATCGGATGAGCCTCCGCCACCGCTCGTAAGATTCTGCGCGCTGCGATCGCGGCGTCTTCGGCATGTGCGACTTCGGCGAGCAGAACGATGAACTCATCGCCGCCTTGCCGGCTGACCGTGTCGGAGGCGCGTCCACAATCCACCAGGCGCTTTGCGATCGACTGCAAAAGTTTGTCGCCGATCGGGTGCCCCAGGGAATCGTTGATGTGTTTGAAGCCGTCGAGACCCAGGAACAGCAATCCAACGCGCTTTGCATGACGCCGGGCGAAAGCTATCGCCTGGTCGATGCGATCGTTCAGCAGCATTCGATTGGGCAACCCGGTCAGAAAGTCGTGGTTGGCGGCGTGAGTGTTTTGCAGCATCATCGCCCGCATCACGCTCACGTCCCGGAACACAATCACTGCCCCGGTGAGTTGGCCTTCGCGATTATTGATGGGCGCAATCGAGTCTTCGATCGGTACGTCGACCCCATCGCGCCGAGTGAGCATGTAATTGGTCGGAACCTGGGTGATCCCGTCCTGCACGGCATCCACCGCCATTAGATTCTGGCAGCTGTCGCGACTCCTACCCACTAGGACTCGAACTTTGGACAAAGGTCGTCCCAACGCTTCAGCCAACGACCAACCGGTCATTCTTTCGGCGACTACGTTCATGAAGGTGATGTACTCCATGATGTCCGTGCAGATCACCGCGTCACCGATACTGCTGAGCGTGACCTGCGCGCGTTCTTTTTCGATGAACAGCGCGTCTTCCATGAGCTTGCGCTCGACCGCATAGCGCATGACTCGCAGCAGTCCGCGTGTCTCGATCTGACCCTTGACCAGATAGTCTTGGGCGCCCTCTTGCAGCGCGAGGACGGCCACAGAATCGTCGTCCAGACCGGTCAGCACCACCAGCGGTGCGCGGGGAGCCGCCGCATGAGCACGCCGAATCGCATCCACGCCTTGAACATCGGGCAGCCCCAGATCCAGCAAGATCATCTCGACGTCGACGGCGCGGCCGGCGAGATACGCCTCAGCCTCGCGCATGCTTCTCACGTGAGTCAGTTCGGTGGAACTCTGACCGCGCTCTTTGAACATCTCGCGCAGTAGGCGTGCATCCCCGAGATTGTCCTCGATCAGCAGAACTCGTCTGATGGACTTCATCCGGGATGGCCCTGCTGTGCCAGGCTCACTTTCGTCAGCCAGAAATCATTGATGCTCTGCACGAGACTCTCGAAAGCATCCAGCTGTACCGGCTTGCTGAGATAGCAGTTTGCATGGAGTCGGTAGCTCGTCACGATGTCTGCTTCTGCCGCGGAGGTAGTCAGAATGATCGTGGGTATGGTCTTCAGCTGCTCATCCGACTTGATATTCATCAGGACCTCGCGCCCAGTCATTTTGGGTAGATTGAGATCCAGCAGGATGAGGTCCGGTCGCGGGACGTCGGCGTGGACACCCTCGTGCCTCAGGAATGCCATGGCCTCGACGCCGTCGGCGACCACGTGCAGACGCACCGTGCTGTTGACCGTACGCAACGCTTCCTGCGTCAGCCGAACGTCGCCGGGGCTGTCCTCGACGAGTAGCACCTCTACGCGCTTGGCCTTTTCTCCGAAGGTTTTCATGCTGTCCTCTGTATGCCTGGTAGAGTGAAATGAAAGGTGGAGCCTTGCCCGGGCTGGGACTGCACCGAAATGCGGCCACCGTGTCGCTCGACAATCTTCTTGCAGATCGCCAAGCCGATGCCGGTACCAGCAAATTCCTCGCGTTTGTGAAGTCGCTGGAACATGCCGAAGATCTTGTCGAAGTACTGCGGCTCGATTCCGAGGCCGTTATCGTTCACTGCAAAATCCCAGCTGGTCCTCCCGTTCTCGATCGCCGAGATGTGTACTCGCGGCACTCCAGCTGCTTGATATTTGATCGCATTTCCGACCAAGTTCTGGAACAGCTGCGTCAGTTGGCTCCCGTCCGCCAGCACGTCTGGCAACTGATCGTGAGTCACCAGCGCTCCGCTCTCCTCGATCGCGACAGCTAGATTGTCGATCGCATGCGCCAGCGCCGTCTCGCTCGATGCCTTCTGCGGCTCGGTGCCTTTCGTGCGGATGCGCGAATACGCCAACAGATCCTGGATCAAACGCTGCATGCGTTCGACTCCGTCCACGGCAAAGGCGATGAACTCATCGGCATCGGCGTCGAGCTGCCCCGTGTAACGTCTGGACAGGAGCTGGGTGTAACTCGTTACCATCCGCAGCGGTTCCTGCAGGTCGTGAGACGCGATGTTGGCAAACTCGGCCAGCTCCTCGTTCGATCGGTTGAGCTCTTCCAGCGTCCGAATGAGATGGGCGTCGGCTCGCCTGCGCGTCGTGATGTCGCGGATCGCCATCGTCACCAACAATCCATCGGCGCTTGCTAGTTCGCTCAGCGTGATCTCGATCGGAAAAACACTGCCGTTCCTGTGGCGTCCATCGAGCTCGAGCCGTGCCGGAGTTTGCTGCGTCAGCAAGTGCTGCGCGAATGGAAGCGTGCACACGTCCGACTGAGCCGCGAGCCCTTCGGGGATGATGTTCTTCACGCGTTGACCCTTGAGCTCGTCGCGCGCGTAGCCGAACTGTATTTCCGCCTGTGCGTTGACCAAGACGATCTCTCCGGCCTGGTTTACCAACACCATCGCATCGGGGGCCGCCTCCAAGAGGCCGCGATAGCGACCCTCCATTTGGGCGAGCTGACGTTCGGCTGCGGTGCGCACGCTGATGTCGCGGATGGCTGCAGTCACAAGGACGCCTTCGGCGCTCTCCAGTGGACTCAGCATCAGCTCGATCGGAAATGTACTGCCATCTTTGCGTAGCGCCGACAGCTCGATGCCCATGCCGATCTGCTGTGCCAGCGCTTCGGCTGCGGTGCGGTTGCCGTCCGCGATCAGCCGTTCGGCGAAGCCCTCCGGAATGATGCTCTTCACTTGTTGGCCAACGAGCTCGTCGCGCCGGTAGCCAAACTGCTTCTCCGCCTGCAGGTTCAGCAGCATGATCTCGCCGCGCTCGTTCACCACTACCATCGCATCCGGAGCCGCTTCCAAGAGGCCGCGATAGCGGCCCTCCATCTTCGCCAGCAGCGCCTCCGCCGCGCGGCGAATTTCGACGTCGCGGGCGGCCATGCGTTCGAGCTCTTTGGTCTGATCTCCCAGACTGTCGCTCTGACGCTGTATCTCCGAGGCATCGAGCGCAGAGATTCGAGTACTCCTGATCCAGAGGTGGATGAAGGTGCTTAGAGTCGCGAGGCACGCAATCAGCAGGCCGCGGTTGATCGTGCTGGTCCATGGATCTACGAGAGGGGTCCGGTCGAATCCAAAGAACTCCGCTGCGAAGGTCAATGCGACTGCGACCGCCGTCGTGCTCCAGAGCAGCGGCTTGGAGTGGGTCACAGAGCACAACGCCACGGGCAACGTGAACAAGATCGAGGCGATGAGCTCGGCGGGGGTCCAGAAATCGATACAGGCCGCAATCGTCGTGGTCACGGCGATGGTTGCCAACAGTGATCTGCGATGTGTCATGTTGCGGAGCGAGACTGCACACCGCCGACTCTGGAGTGGCGAGTATTCTTCGGATAGCGCGGCGAGTCTCGATTCCCCAGTGCCAGAGTGCGTCGCCTGCATTTAGTCTTCGACGGTTCCACGTCGCATCTGGAATCGAGTTCGGCATAAAGCGCTACTTCGCCCGATTCCTGGGCCCGAATACCGGTATTCGACTACTTGGGCTTACGACCCGTATTCGAACCGGCGCGCGTGAGCACGCATCTCGCTACGCCAGCGGGCCGTACGGAAGTGTCAGCCCGAATCAGCGGTGACTTACCGCCGCGCTGCCAGTGGATTTCGGGACGATTCGCCACTCGAGCGGATGCATGCGGTCGTGATCTGGTCAGACCTGGTGCAAGCGGTACGCTCCCAGCGTGCGCATTGAAAAAGGCAACCCAGCAGTACAGAACGACTTGTTCGGAGGTCGCGGCGAAGTACGTGTCTGGAACCTTCTTCACCAGGCCGCCGGGCCATTCACGGTTGTGTTGTCATGCGCACTGTCCCCTGGTGGCTCGGTCGGTCGTCACGTTCAAGAACACTTTCCTGAGCTCGTGATCGGAGTAGAGGGCGAAGGTGAAGCGTCCGTCGACGGTCAAGCCACTCGGCTCTCGCCCGGCGATGTGGTGTACCTGCCGCTCCGATCGATCCTCACGATCGAAAACCGTTCGAACGATGCTCCACTCCGATATCTGATCGTCAAAGCTGTCGACGCCAGCGCTCCGTAGTCCGAGACGCTGCGAGCGTCGCAACGTGCGTCAAAGACTTCGCGGTTCGGCTGATCGAACGCCGGGCGTCATTCGGTCCCGGCGTCTTGGTCGCCCGCGTCGTCATCGGGCGGCCTCGGGTTTTTACCCGCGTCCGGTGGCGGCGGCGGCGGGGCTGCGCCGTATGGCGGCGTGGTGAAACCGATACCTCCGTAGCCAGCGATTGCGGCACCGCCTTGCCCAGCAGTGGTCGCTCCGGCAACGCCCGCGCTGCCTGCTC
>DASRXR010001147.1:0-7464 GCA_035687405.1 Polyangiales bacterium | reverse complement strand
AGAGCGCCAGCGCGCCCGCACCAGTGCCCGTCGCTCCCAGCTGCGCCTTGTCCAGATTCATCGTTCCGCCCTCGATTCTCAGCCTGCGCTCGGGGCCAGGGACTCGCAACGCCTTCGTTCTCGTTTCCGAACGTTCTCGCGCTCGGAGACGCGCCTAGATGTGCGAAAGTGAGAACATGGCGACCTCGATAGATTGTTCGCACGCGCCCAGGTTCGATCGCAATCGAGACAAGTTTCCCGGGTCTGACTCGAGGTCATCACCGCGTGCTTGCGGCACGCGCGATGTACACCCACGCCGGTTGCCCCGATTCCAGAATCACGCGCCGTCGGGCGTAGTCGTCCACCTCGTACTCATCGGCCGCCGCCAGTTCGATTGTACTGAGCTCGAACAGCATGCCGCTCACGGCGTCAGCGCTGCTGCCGGCAACGACGATCGGATGCCGGGCCGTTCCACTTTCCGCGATCACGTCAGCATCCGTGATCGTTACCCATTCGCTACGAAAACCCGCGAGGCGATCGGCCCGCCCCTGCAATAAGCGGCCGAAGTTCGCGCGCTGAACTTCTGGCTTCTGCAGCGTACCGTAGCTGAACAGGTGCACCATGGCGGAAGCGCTGCCACCGATGCGGCGAAGCGCGGGGCACGCCGGGTCGTCATGAGCGATCACGATCGTGGCGCGTTCAGCCGGGCGCTCCTGCTCGACATAGCGACGACTCGCCGCGTGATAACGCACCTCGAACCTGTGCTCGGCGGCAGTCGTCCCGCCGAGCGCATCGGCATCGCGACGGACACCCCGCGCCCGAGCACTGTCGAACGCGCTGTCCAGCCAGATCACTTCATCCCAAAGCGCGCCCAAGTCGCGCTGCAAGAAACTACCGTCGACGATTAGCACAACGTCCTCGCTCAGCGCGATCGGCTCCTGACGCGCGCCTGTATCGCTCGCCAAGTCGATCACGCTCGGCACGTAACGCCAGTCGCGCACTCCTCCGAGCGGTTCGAGCACGAGCGTCGCGAACGCCGCGAAGTCATATGCATCCTCGTAGTAGCCAGAAGCTGACTCGCGCCCCTGGCCGTAACGACGGGCGCGTGGGTGATGATAGCCATCCATCGACAGACGCACCGCTGGTCTTCCAGCGTTAATCACAGCATCGGTCAGATCGCGCGCGAACGTGGTCTTTCCGGAAGCGGTGATGCCATCGACTGCGACGCGAAGCGGATGCCCGGGTCGCTTCCCGAGGAGCTCATCGACGACGCGCCCGACAACCTTCCGGCGACTTGATGTCGTTGAAGTCGGGGAGTCGTTCACGCGCAGACTGTAGCTCGACTGTCCGCTGGCCGTCGACCGCGCGAGTGTTGCGTCTGCCACGTAGCGCGCGGTCTGAAGCCATCGCCCGAGAACGTTCGGTGCAGGCGGGATCACACGGGAGGTCCACGTCGAGATGGGACGATGATATGTATCGACTATCGATAGAAATATGGACGAAACCTCGGCTCGCTATCGTGTTTGGACAACCCACAGGAAAAGAGAGGTTTATGTCCTATTTGGCGCCGTCGGACTTCGTCACCAAGATGGTCGATGCAGGTGAATCCAAGGTATTCATGTCGACCCGAGACACGCTCATCAGGGCGTACATGGCAGGTGCCATCCTCGCGCTGTCTGCGGTGTTCGCCGTGACGGTGAATCAACAAACAGGCTATCCGATCATCGGTGCCATCCTGTTCCCGGTCGGCTTCTGCATGCTCTACCTGCAGGGTTATGATCTGCTCACGGGAGTGTTCGTGTTGTCGCCGCTGGCGTTGCTCGACAAGCGCCCGGGAGTGACTCCAGCCGGCGTGCTGCGGAACTGGGGACTGGTGTTCGTCGGCAACTTTGCAGGCGCAGTCACGGTCGCAGTGATGATGGCAATAGTGTTCACGTTCGGGTTCTCAACCGAGCCGAACGCAGTCGGCAAGGCGCTCGCAGGCATCGGAGAGGCACGCACGCTCGGTTATAAGGCGCACGGCGCCGCAGGAATGCTCACGCTGTTCATCCGAGGCGTGTTGTGCAACTGGATGGTGTCCGCGGGCGTGATCGGCGCAATGATCTCCACGACTGTCGGGGGCAAAGTGCTCGCGATGTGGATGCCGATCATGGTCTTCTTCGCGATGACTTTTGAGCACTCCGTGGTCAACATGTTCCTGTTCCCATCCGCGCTGCTGATGGGCGGGAAGTTCTCGGTCACTGACTACATCGTGTGGAATGAGGTCCCGACCGTGCTGGGCAACATGGCTGGCGGATTCTTGTTCAACGGACTGACGCTCTACACGACCCACCTGAAAACGGCACCGAAGCGCTCACCGCTGCTTTCCACGCAGCGTAGTCAGGTCGAAGGCTCGTCCACGCAAGCGGGCGGCGTGTTGACCTGAAGAACGCGCTCCGTCGCGCGGGTTCGTCCCGCGGTTGCCGCCATCAGCTGCGCAACGACCAAGGTCACGCTCGTAGACGGCGATTCAGCTTGGCGAGAAAGCCTGCGCGATCGGCTTCCCACATGTCGAGGATGCCATCCGGGGGAATGCCGTGCTCATGCTTCGTCCCCCATTTGCTGAGTTCGAGCAGGACAGGCGCTAATCCGATCCCTTTCGGCGTCAGCTTGTACAACCATTTCCGCCCATCGTCGGGATCGGGGGCCTTCGTGATGATGCCGGCGTCGGTCAGCTTTGAGAGCCTGTCGGTCAAGATGTTCGTCGCCATTCCTTCGCCCGCGTTCAGGAACTGATTGAAGCTCCTGTATCCGGCGAACATCAGATCTCGAACGACGAGCAGCGACCAGCGGTCGCCAAGCACGGCAAGAGAAGCGTTGATGGGACACGTGCTGATCATCGCGTTGTTGTCATCCAAGCTACCTTAGCAAGAATCACTTGCGCATTGCAAGTGAACAGTTTACTTGCAATGCGCAAGTAAAAGGTAACGCCGTGAACCGCGGCCAAGGAGGAAATCGCGATGTCCCTCAAGGAAAAAAGCGTCTTTATCGTGGGTGGAAGCTCTGGAATTGGTCTCGGCGTGGCCGAAGCGCTTCTGCAGGACGGGGCGGCAGTCACCCTCATCGGGCGCTCGCAGGAAAAGCTCCGCGCGGCACGGGAGTCCCTCGGTGACCGCGTCAAGGCGATAGCTGCAGACGTGACGAACGAGGATCAGGTAAAGCGGCTCTTCGACGAGAGCGGCACGATCGACCATCTCGTGGTTACGCGTGGTGTTGCTCCGGTCGGCGCGCCGATAGAGTCGTTGGATCTGGACTCAGCCCGTCACTTCATCGACGTGATGCTGGTATCCGCTCTCTCGCTCGCCAAACACGCCGCCCCGCACGTCCGCCGTGGCGGGTCGATCACCTTCACGTCAGGCATATCGAAAGACAAACCGCCAACCCGCGGCGGCGCTGTGGTCGCCGCTGTGGCGGGCTCAATGGGCTATCTCGCACATGCGCTCGCCCTCGAACTCGCGCCCACGCGGGTAAACGTCGTCTCGCCTGGCTGGGTGGAAACACCCATGTGGGAAGAGATCGCGGGCCCTGCGAAGAACCAGATGTGGGCAGACATGGCTAAACAAGTCCCTGCCGGACGGATCGCGAAACCTGCCGACATTGCCAAGGCCTACACCTTCCTTCTCGGCAGCGAGTTGACCACTGGCATCGTTCTCAAGATCGACGGCGGTCATGCCCTGATCTGAACGCACGCATCCACTCCTCTCAATTCGCAAGCTGAAACGAAAATGACCAAGATCAGGTGAATCGATCTCGCTGTTCGTCGGGCCCAGCGCCGTTCCCAGAAATCTCGGTCGAACTTTTCAGTGGGCACGACAGCACCTAAACGAGAGCGTAGAGCCCCGGAGCGCGATCACGGCGAAGAGCGGGTGATTCTCATCTTATAACAGCATCCACGGCACCGCGGACGGCCGCGTTTTGCCTGCGACAATTGGCCTCGTCACCTTCCGTCGCGCGCTGATCTAGTGTTTGCGCCTCGAGGGAAGACACATGTCGAAGTTAAGTATTGCCCTGGCCTTGGCCGGGTGCGTTCTCGCATTGGGCTGCGAAAACACCACACCGACCGCACCGCGAGAGGAACACGGCGACCACGACCACGACGCGGAACACTCGGCCGACTCTGAGCACGACGGTGCGAGTCGCGACGCGAGCGCGTCCGATTCGGGTCACGACGCGGCGTTGGATGCGGGTTCGGGGGCCGCAGCCACCAGCGGCGATCTCTCCCTACCCGATCCCAATGCACCTCCAGCCACGCTGGACGGCAAGAAGCTCTACGCCGTGCGCTTCGACATTCGTGCGGGCGACCAACCCGTTCGTTGCGGTAGCTCGGTGGCGAATCTCGGTACGAAGCAAACGCGCATCGAGCCGGTCGATCTTCGTTTCTTCGTCCATGACGTTGCGCTGCTGCGCGCGCAGGGCGAGCGGGTACCTCTCACACTCTATCAAGACGATCGCTGGCAGCGCGACAACGTCGCGCTTCTCGACTTCGTGGACGACACCGGCATGTGTGCGACCGGAAACAAGGAGATTCGGAGCGTCGTTTACGGCTATGCGGACGAGCACGACGACTACACGAGCGTCGCATTCAACGTCGGCGTACCGCCGGACAAAAATCACTTGGACGGTGCGCGCGCTCCCGCGCCATACAACTCGAGTGGACTGTGGTGGAGCTGGAGCGACGGCTACAAGTACATGCGAATCGATGTGGCGTCGGCGGAGCAACCCATTTGGTTCTTCCACGGTGGCGCGACCAGCTGCAGCGGGACGTTCGAGAACGGCTTCACCTGCGGCGCGCTGCAAATCGCGAAGATCGCCTTGCCGGACTACAACCCCCAGACTTCGATCGTCGTGTTCGACCTTGCGAAGTTTTATGGCGGCTCAGACCTGACTTTGGGCGACGACACACCCGGTTGCATGGGGTTCAAGCCGGACACGCAGTGCGCGCCCTTGTACGCCACACTGGGGATGGTGCCGTGGGATGACAACGCGAAGGCGCCCACCCAGGTCGCGTTCGCGCTGGCGAACGGTGACACGTTCGAGCTGCCGAATCACACCGGACCCGAGCACGGCGTCGCGGTGGAGGACCCTTCGGCGTGGCCCAATGCGAGCTTCGCGCGTCCCGCGGTGCTCGACGTGACGAACATCTCAAAGGCGGACGAGAAGCGCAGCCATCCGCCGGAAGACGGGCGCTACAACGTGAACTGCATGCGCTGCCACCAGGAGCACGGTCCAGGAGTCGGACGCTTCAGCGCTGCCGGCACGCTCACCGATACGAGCGGCAAGCCGGGCACGAACCACAAAGTCGAGATCTTCAGCGGCACACCGAAAGGCCTCGACGTTGCCGACCTCACGTCGCGAGCACTGCTGGACGTCGACTTGAATGGCAACTTCTTCACGACGCAGGCGTTGCCTACCGATGTGACACTTGGCGCACGAATCCTCGACTCGAGTGGAACGGTCGTCATGCAGATGCCGTTCACCCAGCTGACGACGGCTTGCAACACCTGCCACACCGCGGGAATGCGGCTGAGATTGCCGCAACACTGATCACGATGGGGTGGTGCCGCACGATTCACGCAGTGAGCGCGCTGTTCTGCGCGCTCGCTGCGTGTGCGAGTCCGAGCTCCGAACAGGGCGACGCCGGCTCGCATGCCTGCGCACCTGCCGCGGACGGTGGCGCTTGCGACGACGACGCCCGCCTCGTGTTGCCACTGCCGGTTGCACCGCCCGACAACCTCACGACGCCCGAGCGCGCGCAGCTCGGGCGCCACCTGTTCTACGACCGAAGGCTCTCCGCCGAACAAAACCTGTCGTGCGCCGACTGCCACGAACAGGCGCGCGCATTCACGGATGGCAAAGCGCGCCCGCGCGGGACGACTGGGCAGCTCATCGCCCGCAACAGCATGTCGATCGTCAACAGTGCCTACGCGGCGAGCCTCACACACGCAAACTTTATTCTCACAGACCTCGAGAGTCAGGCGCTCGTGCCGATGGTCAGCGAAAACCCGATCGAGCTCGGATTGTCTGGCATGGACGAAATCGTATTCGATCGCTTGCGTGCCGAGCCGCGCTACGTCGATCTATTCGCGAGCGCGTTTCCGGACGACGCCGACCCATTCAGGTACCAGCGCGTGGCGTTCGCGCTAGCAGCGTTCGAGCGCACGGTCGTTTCGGCGCGCTCTGCCTACGATGAATGGGAACACGGCGATGCTGCAGCTTTGAGCGACACTGCGCAACGCGGACTCGCGCTGTTTGGGTCGGAGCGGCTCGGTTGCACGCACTGTCACGACGGCCTGTTCTTTTCGTCTGCGATGGGCGTTCCCGGTGATGTGCCGACTCCGGTGTTCGAGAGCAACGGCGTCCACACCGAGTATCCGTCGGGCAACGCCGGACTCTACGAGTTGACCGGTGATGAGCACGACATCGGTAAGTTCAAGCCGGCGTCGCTGCGCAACGTCGCCGTCACTGCGCCGTACATGTTCGACGGGTCGCTACCGACGCTGGAGGCTGTGATCGATCACTACGCGCGTGGCGGCGCAGGGGGTCCGAATCAGAGCGCATTCGTGACTGGCTTCTCGCTCAGCGCGAGCGAGCGCGAGGAGCTCATCGCGTTCCTCGAGAGCTTGACGGACGAAGTAGTCCTCGAAGATCCGGAGCTTTCGGATCCTTGGTCCAACCCAGAACGCTGACGATTTCAGGCTGCTTCCGGGACTTCGCTCGCCTGACAGGCGCCGGCGAGGGGCATGGCATACTCCACGACGGATGTCAGAACCGCAGACGGAACAGCCCGGGTCGACGCTGGAGCACGTTCTCGCGTTGGTGCGAAGATCGCCCGAGTTCGTGCGCGAGCACGATCGCGCGGGCTGGCTAGGGCTGTTCGGCACGGACGGAGTCATCGAAGACCCCGTTGGCTCGCCACCTGCTCGAGTCGCGGACGGAACGCTCGCACGCTTCTGGGATACGTTCATCGGCCCGAACGAGGTCGAGTTCGAAGTGCACCGCGACTGCCAGGTCGGGCACGCCGTGTTCCGCGACGCGATTGTTCACACGCGCATTGCCGGCACGGTCACGCTGGATGTTCCCGCCTACCTGCTCTACGAGGTCGCCGAGGATGGCCGAAGCGTCGCGCGCATGAGCGCACACTGGCCGCTGTCGTCGCTGTCGCTGAGCGCGCTCAAGCTGGGGCCTGCCGCCTGGATCCAGATGATCCGACTGTTCGTGCGGATGCTCCGGAACATGGGTCCGAGGTGGGTGGGCGGCTATCTCGCGGCTCTGTGGGACGGCGTCGGCGCGCGCGGCCCGCGCACGCTCGCGCAGCTATGCGCGGCAGTCGAAGCGCGCGACCCACGCGCGATCGCGAGCCTGTTCACGGACGAGCACGCACGGGTGGCACTCGGCGCGCAGGCACGCAGCGTCGCCGAGTTGCTCGAGTTGTTACCGGCCGGCTCC
>DASRXR010001146.1:0-3834 GCA_035687405.1 Polyangiales bacterium | reverse complement strand
GGGGCTGGAGTCGAAGGCATCTGCATCGAGCCGGTGGAGTTCGTGCTTGTCATGCACTCGCACGTTCTCGCCCACGTGCCGTCGATGCACGCCGCATACGCTTTGCCGCCGGCCGCGACGCACGCAGCGTTATCTTGCGGACACGGATCGTTGGGTTGGCCGGGTACACTCATCTCGGCGCCCACACATGTCCCACCACCCGCGGCAGCGTCGTCGCCTCCACAGGCGACGAAGAACAACGAGGCGGCTGCGACCATACCCAGAGTGCGCGAGTACATGGTGTGCGAACTTGGCACAGGTGTCGGAGAGGCGTCAAGAGCTGAGCTACCCATCGCGTCGACTTGTGCATCACTGTGCACATGGCCGCTAAGGTCCCTGTGATACGAGTCGCCGCCCGCGCCCAATGGCGCGCAAATTCCATGCAGCAGTCTCTTGGTCCAAGGCTTCGAGCTCCGCTTCGTTTCGGCTTCTTGATCAGCGTGATGATTGCGATTTCGGCGGGCGTTGCGCTCCGCTGGGATGTGCTCGACGCGGGCTTTTTCTCGGACGACTTCGATCACTACGCGATGCGCAACGGCATCTACCCGGTCGCGCGCTCGAAGTTCGACATGTTCAACTTCAGCGATGGCTCAGCCGCGGAAAACCGTGTGCTGATGCAAGCTGGACACTTTCCGTGGTGGACGCATCCGAGCGTTCACTTGTCGATGTGGCGGCCGCTCAGCAGCGGACTGATGGCGTTCGATTTCGCAACCTTCGGAACGAACGCACGGTTGTTTCACCTCCACTCACTTCTGTGGTGGGCGCTGCTCGTGCTCGCCGTAGGCACAGTGCTCTGGCAGGTGTTGCCGAAGCCCGCGGCGGCAGTGGCGATTCTGTTGTTCGCGCTCGAAGAAGGCCACGGGCTCCCGGTCGCGTGGCCGGCGAATCGCAGCACGCTCGTCGCGAGCGCGTTCGGGTTCTTTGCACTCGCATTGCATATGCTTTGGCGAAACACGGGAGAACGCCGCGCTCGCATCGGCTTCGTCGCGTGTTCGATTCTGGCGCTTGCCGCCGGCGAGTACGCATTCACTGCGTTCGCGTACCTCGCCGCCTACGAGTTTCTACGGTCGGGCGCATCGCGCGCGAGCGTGCTTCGCGCACTCTGGCCGGTGATCGCGGCCAGCGGCATTTACCTGATGTTTCGCCAAGCGCTCGGCTACGGGATCGAAGGCTCCGGCTTCTACATAAGTCCGACTGGAACGCCGCTCGAGTTCGTGAAGGCACTCGCGTGGCGGCTGCCGGTACTTGCTGGCGACTTGTTGTTTGGGATCGCTGCCGACTGGTACGTCCTCGGCACACCCTGGCGTGAGAGGTTACTCGACTGGAACTTGGTCTCGCCCGAGGTTTGGTACGCGCTGCCCGGCTGGCAGGTGACGCAAACGGCGATCGGAGTCGCCGGATTGGGACTCGTTGCGCTGGTCGTCTGGCGCCTCCCGCGGATGCTCGGCGAAGAGCGCGCACGCCCAGTGCGGTGGTTGTTCGCCGGTGCGCTGTTGTCGCTCCTGCCCGTTGCGGGAACGATGGTGTCGTCGCGGTTGACCGTCGCCGCGTCGGTCGGGTTCGACGCGCTCTACGGGACGCTGATCGTCGCGTGTGCCACCTGGGTGTGGTCGAAGACGCGCCCGGTCGGAGTGCGCGTCGTCGCCGCTGCTAGCTGCGCGCTCCTGATCTGGGTGCACGGCTATCGCAGCGCCGAACGCTCGTACGAGGAAGCGAGTTGGTACGCCTACCACTCGGACTTGGAGCGAGACTGGATCTTGGGAGCGGACATCGACGATCGCAGGGTCGCGCAGCAGGACGTCATGGTGTTCGGTGCACAGGACGTCATGACGTGCTGGTACATCCCGTACCTGCGCGCGTTTGCGGGACGGCCGCGGCCACGCAGCGCGTGGGTCTTGAGCGGAGCTCCGCAGGCGCACGACCTGATTCGCGTCGCACCCAATGCGTTCGTGCTCGCGGTGTTGACCTCCGACGTCGAGCGCATGGCGGCCGGGAGCAATTATCGCCCGCTGGACGCGCCGATGAAGGTCGGCGACGAAGTGAAACTCTCGGGCATGCAAGTCAAAGTCGTGTCGGTGCTGCGCGGGCAACCCGCACGCGCGCTGTTCACGTTCGACGCGCCGCTCGAAGATCCTCGCTATCTGTTTCTGCATCCGACGGAGCGCGGCCTGCGGCGCGTGCGGCTGCCTGCGGTCGGCGAACGGATTCGGCTTCGCAGACCGGTGTACCCGAGTAAAGACGCGCTCTCCGCGCTGCGCTTCGATCGCGAGCAGTCGATGCGCGCGGGCTTCGGAGGCGCACTCGCGCCGATGGAGTTCCAGCTGTTCCGCCCGTGAGCGAGCAGGGGTGGTCAGGTGGGACGGAATGCAAAACGCCGGACCTCGTTACGAGACCCGGCGTTTGCGGTGTGTGCGGAGTCGCCTAGATCACATGTCCATGTCGGGCATGCCGTGGCTGTGGCCGCCATGGCCGCCGGCCGACTTCTCTTTCGGCTTCTCTGCGATGAGCGCTTCAGTCGTGAGCATGAGGCTCGCAACCGAGGAAGCGTTCTGCAGGGCGCAGCGCACGACCTTCGCTGGATCGATGACGCCCGCTTGCACCAAGTCGGTGTACTCGTCGGTGGCCGCGTTGTAACCGAACGCGTCCTTCGAGTTGCGCACCTTCTCGATCACGATCGCGCCTTCGATGCCTGCGTTGGCTGCGATCTGACGGAGCGGCTCTTCGATCGCCTGGCGCAGCACGCGAAGGCCCGCCTTCTGATCTTCGGGAACATCGAGCTCATCGAGGACGCTCTGGCAGCGAAGCAGCGCGACGCCGCCTCCCGGCACAATGCCTTCCTCGATCGCAGCGCGCGTTGCGTTGAGTGCGTCCTCGACGCGCGCCTTCTTTTCCTTCATCTCGACCTCGGTCGCAGCGCCGACGTTGATTACCGCCACGCCGCCGACGAGTTTCGCGAGGCGCTCTTGCAGCTTCTCGCGATCGTAGTCGCTCGTGGTTTCTTCGATCTGCTTGCGGATGGTCTCGACGCGGCCCTTGATCGCGCTCTTGTCGCCAGCACCGTCGACGATCGTCGTGTTGTCTTTGTCGACCGTGATGTGTTTCGCACGACCGAGCTCGTTCGGCGTGATGCTCTCGAGCTTGACGCCGAGATCTTCGCTCACGACGTTCGCGCCCGTGAGGATCGCGATGTCCTGCAGCATCTCCTTACGGCGATCACCGAAGCCCGGCGCCTTGACGGCGACCGTGTTCAGCGTGCCGCGGAGCTTGTTCACGACGAGGGTCGCGAGCGCTTCGCCTTCGACATCTTCCGCGATGATCAGCAGCGGCTTTTGCGAGCGCGCTACGCCTTCGAGGAGCGGCAGAAGGTCCTTCATGTTCGAGATTTTCTTCTCGCAGACCAGGATGTACGGCTCGTCGAGCTCGGCGACCATGCGGTCCTGATTCGTGACGAAGTATGGCGAGATGTAGCCGCGGTCGAACTGCATGCCTTCGACGACGTCGAGCGTGGTCTCGAGGCTCTTCGCCTCTTCGACCGTGATGACGCCTTCTTTGCCGACCTTCTCCATCGCGTCGGCGATGATCTTGCCGATCGTCGGATCGTTGTTCGCCGAGATGGTGCCGACCTGAGCGATCTCCTTCGGGTCCTTCGTCTGCTTCGCGATCTGCGCGAGCCGCTTGACGATGGCTTCCACGCCGGCTTCGATGCCGCGCTTGATCGACATCGGGTTGTGCCCCGCAGCGACGAGCTTGCTGCCCTGCTGGAAGATGGCTTGCGCGAGCACGGTCGCGGTGGTG
>DASRXR010001145.1:0-8572 GCA_035687405.1 Polyangiales bacterium | reverse complement strand
ATGGCTTCTCCGGCAAGTTCGCAGTCGACGCAGCCGTCGCAGCACCAGCCTTCGGCCCGCTCTTCGAACCGATCGCACTGTCGAGTAGATCGTCGATCGAAGACGAACCGCCCTTCGGCTTCGCCGCAGGCTCTGGCTTTGCCGCGGGCTCCGGCCTTGCCGCAGCAGGCTCGCTCGACCCAACCGGCTTCTCCGGACGCTTCGCAGTGGCACCCAGATGCGGGCGAGCTTCGCCACCCGGAACGCCAGGCGTCGGCGTTGCAGCAGCCGCAGCAGCAGCAGCCTTACGCGCAGCGGCTAGCTCACCTTCAGACGGCGGCTCGGCCGGCTGCCCCGGCACAGCACTCGGCTGCGACGGAGCCGGCGCCACAGCAGATACCGGCGGCGCGACCGCGGTGACCGGCGTCGGTGCCGGCGCCCCCGGCTTCAAGATCACGGCAGCAGCAATACCCGCGACCGCGAGCAGCGCAAAGCCACCGACGATCGCGATCACGAGACCCTTCTTACTCGAGTCGTCGTCGCGCGACGGCGAGCCGAGCATCGGCGAACCGAGCGCACCAAACGCACCCACCTGGGCCGAACCGAGCGACAGCAGCGCGTCCTTCTCGGTCTCACGACCCTGATCGTTCACGCCCGTCGCAGTCGCGAGCGCGCGAATGTCGATCAAGCCCGAACCTTCACCGCCGGCAAACCCGGCGCGCTGCGGAGGGCCGGACGGAGCCATGCCGCTCGGAGCAGCCGAACCGGTCGCGAGCGCTTGCAAGTTCTTGAGCGAGAACAACACGGAGTTCTCGTTGCGCGCGCCAGTCATCGCCTGGTCCATCGTCACACGCGGGCTGGGCGCGGACGCGACGACCCGATTCTCGGCTTCAAATGGATTGTCCGATGCGTCGCGCGCAACGAACAAGTTCGGGCGCGCGGCAGGCTGCGCGACCGACGACGCGAACACGCCTGCAGTCGTCGCACCATCGTCTGCAAACGGATCGGCGCCCATCGAAGGCTGCGCCGCGCTGTAGTTCGGCGCACCGACGGCTGCACGCACGGGCTCGGCTTGCGCCATCGGCTCGCTCTCGGGCGGACCCGAGATCGCAGTCACGAGCTCCGGAACGTCGCGCATCGGCAACCAGTTCTCGAAGCCTTCCGTCCAGACGTACGCTTCCCAATCCAACGTGCCCGCGTTGATCATGTCGGCGAGCTGTGCAGGCGCATACGGACCTGCTTGCTCACCGTTCACGACCACGTGCCAAATCGCGTCTGCTGCCGGCTCGTCGTGCGACTGATCAGCGGCCGCTTCCGGCTCTTCTTGATCACCGCGAACGACGATGACTTCGCTGCAACGCTTACAACGAATCTTGAAAACCTTGCCTGCGACCTTCTCGTCGGCGATCGAGTACTTGGCCTGGCAGCTTCCACAGACAATCTTCATGTCGAAGGTCCTCTCGTGCGCGCTTCCTGCTCGGGTTCTGCATGCGCTACGAGCATCGCGCGTCCGATCCTCACGGCTTTAAACGTATCGAAATTGCCGTCTGGAATCGAGTATATCGCGGAAAGACCGCGGTCCTCACCGGCTTTCGTCCGTTGCAGCGCAAACCCTTAGCCGCGCATGCAACTCGAAATGAAGGCGCTGCGTCCAGCTCTGCTGCGTTGTAATGCGCGGTGTTGCGAACGCGTTCGTTGCGCGCGCGTTACGCATCTACGAGAGGCGTACCGTCTTCCGCACAAAACGATGCATGTGAAGGAAACACCGACCCGCACTTCGGACAGCGTTTCTTCTTTTCCTCTTCAGTTCGTTTGCGATTCCGCGCGAACTCCACGTACGGCATCAACGCGGTTCCGTCCTTCGGACATGTCTGTTGGTGCGCGGGATACCCCACACGACATTTCGGGCAAATCCAAGGTTCGCTCGGCGGCGGTCCAGAGCTCATTGGCCGCTGTGGTTCCGGTGCGACGGCCACCGCGGCGACTACCGGCGCAGGTACAGGCGCGGGAATGGGCAACGGCGCCGCTGGCACGACCTCTGCGCGGGTGTGGGCGACGGGCGCACGCGGCTTCGGTGGTGGTGGCGGGAAGCTCGAAATCGAAGGTGGGCTCGAAATCGCTTCCGCACGGGCAGGTTTGCGCCGGCTCAACCAGAGCGCCGCGAGCGCGAGCGCCGTCGCAGCGATGCCAAGTGCAATACCGATCAGCTTTCGAGGCGACGCAGTGCTCGGCACCGGCTCGTTGCGAGTCGCCACTCGCGTCACCGACTTCGGTGCAGCTGGCAGCGGCGCGGCGTCTTCGAAGCCCGTGAGCGCTCCGCCGCCCATCCGCATCGCGATCAGCGAAGACAGATCGACCGGGTGTACCGAAACCTTGGCTTCCCCGCGCAGCGGACCGAGCGCCGCCGTGATCTTGAAGTCGCCCTCGGCCTCAGCCGCTGTTTCAGCCGCGTTGAAACAGCCGTTGGTGAGCGTCCCGCGCAGCGCCTTCGAGTGCGACAGCGACCACCGCACCGTCTGGTCGCTGATCAAGCAGTTCGCCTTGTCCACGATCCGCGGCTTGAAGCACACGCGCTCGCCAACTTCGATCTCCGCAGTCTTCGGACGCAGCGTGAGCTTGTGCGGCGCACCGGGGGAACACGCTGTCTTCTCGTTGTCCTCCGGATCGGGAGGCGGCGGCGTGATGGTGGGCTTCACCACCTCGATTTTCGACGGCCCGGTCGCAACCTGGGTCGGCTTCTGCTTTTCGGAATCGAGCGCCTGTGAGTCGGACTTCGAATCGCGCCGCGTCAGAGTCTGAATCGTCGTGAAGGTCGCCACGCACTTCGACTGATTGAGCGCCCAGTTGTAGCGACTGACGTCCTGATACGTGACCGTATCGGGGTTCGCGATCTTCAGCGTGTACGTACCCTGCTCCTCGCGCGGGTCGTTCGCCGCCGTCTTGCACCGCGTGATCCAAGCGCTGTTCGTGAACGACGCCGCCTGCCGCTTCATCGATGGATTGCGGCTCCAGCAAGCATCCGAGCGAATGTCCTGGCCGCGCCCGTGAATGACGAGCTGGCCTCCGCTCTGCTCGATGTTCACGATGCCGCCGCCGCCCGACCGACTCGATTGCGGGCGCGGACCGCAGTCTTCGCCCCAGCTTTCAACCGAGACGTCGATCTGCGTGCTGCCGGCTCGCCACACACCCGTCAGGGCAGTACCGCCCGCGGCCTGACCGAAGGTAGAGGGCGCGTCGAGCAGCGTGCAGGTCAACGCTGCGGCGACCACGCCGGCGCGGGCGCAACGCGCGCCCCTTCGAATCATGGTCTCACCGAGCGCGGCATGCTCGAACACACGCATGGGGGCGAGATGGTGCAAGATCTCGTGCAAGGTGTCACGACAAGTGTTGTGGTAGGCCACCCAACCCCGCACTGGACGTCGCGCCATCGCGGTTCAAAGGCCCATCTGAGTCGCCAGCCAGAGCAGTACCAATAGGACCGGGACCATAGCCAGCATCCAAACGATGTTCGTGATGAAGTACGGGTAGACGAGCATCACCAGGCCGGTCGTGACGAACGAGACGCGCTTTTGGCTTTTTCCGAAGCTAAAAAGCACGAATCCGACCCCGCTCACGATCAGGGAAGCGAGCAGGTAACCAGGGTCGAGGCTCATGGCTGCGTCGGGCCCTCCGAAGCCCCGCGGCGGCGCGCACGAACACGGGATCCCCGATGATAGACTTTGGCTTTCATGCGCAACCTACACCTTGGTTGTCTCGAGACAGGTCTGCCGGGCTGGGAGAACACGGATATCACGCCTCACATCTTCGTAACGCGCATCCCCGGCGCGGCTCGCCTGTTGCGAAGTTTGTCGTTGATGAGCCGCGAGCGCTACGAGCAGCACCGCCGCGGTGTGTTCAGGCGCGTTCGATATCTGAACGCGGCAAAGCGGTTTCCGTATGCCGCGGGCACGTTCGACAACGTCTTTAGCTGTCACATGCTCGAGCATTTGTACCGGAACGAAGCCGAGGGCTGTGTGAACGAGGTGTACCGAGTGTTGAAGCCCGGCGGAGTGTTCCGGGTCATCGTACCCGACCTAGACATCGCGGTTCGAGAGTACGACGGGACTCATCCCGAGGTCTTCCTCGAGAAGATCTACGTCAACACGCAAAGGCGCGACAAGAATCGACACCACTGGATGTACACGGCTGCAAGCTTGGGCGCGCTGCTTTCGAGTGCAGGCTTCAGCAAGGCGGAGCTGTGCACGTACCGGGCTGGGCGCTGTCCGGATCTCGACAAGCTCGATAGTCGACCGGCCGAGAGCTTGTTCATGGAAGGCGTAAAATAGCGCCGACTGTGGGCTCGAGCCACACAGCGGCCTGGCCTGCTGTTTCTGAAAACTTCGTTCAAAAGCCGGCAGTTCCCGCCCTATGCTAACCGCCTCTCTGCGCATGCTGAAAGTGCTCGCAATCATTCCGGCGCGCGGCGGATCCAAAGGCATCCCGCGTAAGAATCTCGTCGCCTACCGAGGCGAGCCGTTGATCGTACATTCGATCAAGCACGCTCTCGCGGCGAGTAGCATCACGCGCACGATCGTCTCGACCGACGATGCGGAGATCGCCGATGTCGCTCGCCGCGCGGGTGCCGAAGTGCCGTTCATGCGGCCCCAAGAGCTGGCCGAGGATCACGTCTTAGACTTGCCGGTGTTCGCGCACGTGCTCGATGAGCTGCAAGCGCGCGAGAACTATTTGCCGGACCTCGTCGTGCACCTACGTCCCACCACACCACATCGGTTGTCTCATTGGATCGACGACGCGGTTGCGGCGCTGTCGGCCGAGCCGCGCGCGGACTCGTTGCGATCGGTGTCGCTCGTCGACCAGCACCCCTATCGCATGTTCACGATCGGCGAAGACGGTATGCTAGCTCCGATCATGGCTCACGTGCATCCGATGCCGTATCTACTGCGTCGTCAGGAGCTGCCGCCGGTCTACTACTACAACTGTGTTCTCGACGTGACGCGCCCGCGCACGATCCGCGAGCAGCAGTCGATGACGGGCCAGCGGATCTTGCCGTTTCAGCTCCCGGCCGAAGAAGTGATCGACATCGATCGGCCGATCGATCTGCGCTTGGCGGAGTTTCTGTTCGGAGACCGCGGATGAACGTGCTCGTGATCGGCGGGGGCATGTACGTAGCCGGTCGCGGAACGTCCGACTACGGAACCGTGCTGCCCGCACTCGCGCAAGCCTCGAAACAAGGCTTGGTGGAACGTGTCACCGTCGCCGTGCGCAGTCGTGAAAACGCGGCACAGATCGCAGAAGCCATCATAGCGATCGATCGGCGACTCGAGAGTCGGTTGCGCATCGAGACCACGAACACACTCGAGGCCGCGTTCGCGCCCGATGCGAGCTACGACTGTGCGATCGTGTGTTTGCCCGATCACGCACACCACGAGTGGGCGTCGCGCGTGCTCTCGCGCGGAGTCCATTGCCTCGTCGTAAAACCGTTCACGCCGACCTTGGGCGAGGCGCGCGCGCTCGTGGCGCTCCAAGAGAGCCAAGCCCTCGTAGGGGAAGTCGAGCTTCACAAGCGCTTCGACGAAGCGAACTTGGTCGTGCGGCGGGCGATTCGAGAAGGCCGGCTGGGCCGAATTGCGTACGTCTCCGTCGCGTACAGTCAGCGCCGGCAAATCCCACTCCGCGTGTTTCGCAGCTGGACCTCGCGCACGAACATCTTCCAATACCTGGCCGTTCACTACGTCGACCTGATCTATTTTCTGACGGGTTATCTGCCGCGCCGCGCGCTCGCAGTCGGGACGCGCGGAATCTTGAGTGATCAAGGCGTCGACACCTACGACTCGGTGCACGCGCTCCTCGAATATCGGCGCCCGGACGACACTCACGGTTTCGTAGCGACGTTCGACGCGAGCTGGATCGACCCCGACAACTCGACCGCGATGTCCGACCAGCGGTTCACGATCGTTGCCGAACATGGCCGCGTCGACTGCGACCAAAAACATCGCGGGGTGGAGCTCGTGACGCAAGACGACGGTGCGCGAAGCGTGAACCCGTACTTCTCCGAATACCTCGCAGAAGATGATGGCTTGCGCTTCGCCGGCTACGGCGCGACGAGCATTCTGCGTTTTCTCGAAGACGTGCGATCGGTGCGCGCGGGCGAGCGCGCGTGGCGAGAGCTGCCGAGCGGCCGCGCGACGTTTCGAGATGCGCTGCCTTCGACGGCGGCGGTGGAAGCAGTGAACGCCAGTCTCGCTGCGGGCGGCAGCTGGAGAGACGTCGATGATTGCACTTGATGCCACGCGTTTCGCGGCCGTGACCCGGGACGCATTTGCGGCGATTCAGGTCGCAGAGCCGTCGATCGAACACGTGGTTGGCGCGACCGTCGAAGCGTCTCTGCGCGGCGTCGACTCCCATGGGATTCAGCTCTTGCCGCACTACCATCGCGCCGCGCGCGCGGGCCGCGTCAATCGAACGCCGAGCTTCACGGTCACGAAGCGCTCTGCTGCCGCTGCGCTGCTCGACGCGGACTCCGCGTTCGGGCATCACGCGGCCGTCGTCGCGATCGAGCTCGCCGAAGAGCTCGCGAGCAAGGCTGGAGTCGGTACGGTCGCAGTGTGCCACTCCACACACTTCGGGTCGGCTGCCTACGCGCCGCTGATGGCGGCGCGACGGGGCCACTTGGCATTCGGCTTCACGAACGCGGACGGACTCGTTCGCGCCTTCGGAGCGACGCGTGCAATGTTCGGGACCAACCCGGTCTGCATCACAGCGCCATTGGACGGCGAAGATCCGTGTTGCCTCGACATGGCGACCTCGACCGTGTCGTGGAACAAGATCCTGAATCACCGCACACAACAAGCTCAGCTCGGTGCGGGGTGGGCGGCGGATGCTGCCGGCCAAGCCACGCAAGACGCGAACGCTGCACGGATGCTCGAGCCGGTCGGCGGCTACAAAGGCTTCGGACTCGGCATGTTCGTCGAGGTGTTGTGCGGGCTGCTCGCGGGCGGACCGATCGCGCACGAGATTTTGCCGATGTTCACTGCACCACTCACCGAACGCCGCAACTTGAGCCACTTTTTCGCAGTCGTCGACATCGCGGCGTTCACCGATCCAGCTTCGTTTCGGGCGCGCCTGACCGCGCTCGCGCAGAGTATTCGCGCGCTCGGCAAAGACGTCATGATCCCGGGCGACCCCGAAAAGCGGGCTCTCGCGCACCGCAGCGTTCACGGCATTCCCATGACCGAAGAGCGGTTCGCCGAGTTCGTAGCCATCGATCCCGCGTACCGGCACGCGACCCTCACATGACCGCGCTGCTCGACATCGTGAACTTCAACGCCGATGCGTCTTGCCTCGCCTCGGCGGACTGGCTGTCGGCGATAAGCGGCGGAACCAACTCGGTGTTCTGTCGCTGGCTGCGGCTCTACGTCGAGCAGAACAAGAAGATGTCGCTCGGTTTGACCGGGGCGACTGTCGCTGATCTCGCCATTCACAACCCCGAAGCGCTGCGTGTGATCGGCGAACACCCGGACGTGTTCGAGATCATCCTGCGGCCGTTTTCACACGACATCGCGCTGCTGCGCAGCCGGGTCGGATTCGAGCTCAACTTCAAGCTCGGTCGCAAGGTGCTGGAGGGCGAGTTCCGAGCGGTCACCCCGTTTTTCCTTCCGCCCGAGTTCATGTTGACGAACGCGCAGCTGGCGCAGCTCGCCGACTTCGGCGCCCAGGGCGTATTCATCAACGCAGAGCGGTTCAAGCCCGAGGTGAAGCGCTGTTTACCCGACACGCCCTACCTGATTCGCGGCTTGTTCGGGAAACGCCTGCCGTGCATCCCGTTACAGGGCCGGATCACGCGCAGCTATTTGCATGCGTTGCAACGTTACGACGCCGAGGAGTGGAATCGCGCGCTCGAACGCAGCGGGCCTGAGCTCTGCGCAACCTGGCGCGACGGCGAGAGCTTTCTACTCCTACCCGACGGTCTCGAACGAGAGGCGCAGTGGCTCTCGACCGAGCGAGGGATCGAGCGCAGGTTCGTCCGCGATCAGCTCGCGAGCGTAACGTTCGAACACGAATTTGCGCCGTCCACGATCGACTCGTACCCGGTGCACTCGTTCTCGAGCTGGGTGAAAGAGTTTCGCATGTACGGCTACCTGACGCGGTTGCACGAGATCGAGCGTCAACTCGGCCAGCTCACCGATGATCAGCTGCTGCTCTGGCTACAAGCGATCAACTCGGACGTGCTGTCGGCGGTCGAGAAAGACTCGCCGATCGTCCGCATTCACCCCGAGTTTGGATCGAGTGAACTCGTCGACTGGACGATCCAGCGTTCGGCTCGCGGCTTCGAAGGCGAGGAGTTTCTGAGCTTGGTCGAGCGAGAGGCCGGTGACCCTAGCGTGTCAGACTTTCTCGCGACCGATGCCAGCCCGCACATGCGCAAGCTGCGTGCACGCACGAAATACTTCAAGAGCAAAGGGTTGCGCGCATGATCTCGCAATGGATGTTGCCGCCCAATTTCCAGATGCTGCTTCGCATCGCGCGTGGGCTCGAGCCGCGTGCGCATCGCACGCGCTTCATCCGTGACCTAGTCGCCTGGACGACGCCGCCT
>DASRXR010001144.1:0-26501 GCA_035687405.1 Polyangiales bacterium | reverse complement strand
GTCGGTCGCGAAGTCCGTGGTGTCGCTGCTCGTCGGCGCTGCAGTCAAAGACGGGTTCATCCGTTTGGATGCGCGCGCAGCGGAGTATTTGCCCGTGCTCGCCGAGGGGTCGTACGCGCCAGTCACGGTGCTCCAGCTCATGGAGATGAAGACTGGAGTGGGCTGGAACGAAGACTATCAAGACCCGAGCTCGGATGTGAACAACATGGCGCCCGCGCTGCGCGGTGGAACGCTTGCACTCGCGCGGTCCCTCGGAGGAAAGCCGCGCGTCGCTGAACCCGGTGAACGCTGGAACTACAACACCGGCGAGACGTACTTGCTCGGCGCAGTGCTTCGCGGCGCGATCGGGAACAATCTATCGTCGTATCTGAGTCGTAAGGTTTGGTCTCGCTTTGCGATGGAGAGCGACGGCTATTGGATGCTCGACAGCGAGTACGGCGACGAGCAGAGTGGCTGCTGCCTGAGCGCAACGCTGCGCGACTATGGCCGGATCGGCCTGTTTGCTTTGCGCGGAGGAACGCTGCCGGATGGCACTTCGGTCTTGCCCGATGCGTACATGGCGCAGTCGACGCAACGCAAGCCGCCTGCGCCGTGGTACGGGCGCATGTGGTGGTTGAATGACCATTCGTATTCGGCGCGAGGGATTTTTGGGCAGAACATTCGGATCTACCCTGACGATGACTTGATCATCGTGACGCACGGTTTGTCCAAAGCGCCCGCCGAGTCTTTCAACTACGCCAATCGTCTGTTCGACGGCATCAACGAAGCACTCAAGGGCAAGTGACCGACCGCGCTTTAGTTGAGCTTCGGGAAGCTCGCATCGAGTGCTGCGTAGTCGCACGTTCCCAACGTCGTCGTTCGCGCAAACACCGCCAGCCTTCCCGACTCTCGAAACTGTCGATTGAGCTCCACTGCAGGCACGCACTCCGGCTTCTCGAATAACCGATGCTCGTACAGACTCAGCCCGCCGATGGCTTATCCGCGACCGTAGCGTAATCACTTTGACGCTGCGGTTGCCGCGCCGCGGGCGGTCGCGATTGCGCGTCGCCGCTGACGGCGGCCCAGTAGCGGTCGCCGGCGCGGCGCGCGCGCGTCGCTGCCCCTGGAACTCCGCGGTGGACGCGATTCAACAGCGAGATGGTCGGTCGCAACACATAACGAAACGCAAAGTCGGACGGGCCCCACGGTAGACCGACGTGGTCTGCGAAGTCCTCACCGATCATGTCGCGACACGCAGCTTCGAACACACGACGCGCGGCTTGCGTCACGCGCGGCGAACGCAGCGGAACTTCCTTCGGCTCGCGGCGTAACAACGGCTCGAGCAAGCGACGTGAGTCCTCATCCGGCCCGGAGTCCATGATGTCGACTAACGCCGCGAGCTTTTCGGCTTCGCCGACCGTCGCGCACAACAACTCTTCGCGCACGCCCATCAAGTATCCGGCGTAACGCCACAGATGCACCAGATCTGCCTCTTCCTCGTCAGTTACGCGCACCCCGAGTTTGCGCACGAATCCGGCAAAGCCGTGCGAGAAGAGCAAGGCCGTGAGCGCCATGTCGGCCTGATTGATCGGGACGCCCCACTGCTCGCCTTGCCACTGCCCTCGACCGAGCAGGTCGAGACGTACCCGCGCGTGCATCAAGCGCACCTGCACTGTCTGCTGATAGCCGGCACCGCAAACCCGCAGGCCATCGCGCTGCGAAACTGCGTGGACGAATCGCCCGGTGTTGGAGATTCGCGTCGGTGCGGTGTCGATCAGCGCACCAGTCATCGCCAGCGGCTTGTTACCACCCGAAGAGCAATACGCGCGCGCGAGCGAGCCGAAGCCGAGCGCGATGCCTCCGAACAGACCGCAGCGCAAGAACACCTCGCCGCCGCGAGCGCAGCGCGCGTGGTCGACCCAGAACGGGACGTGCTCGAGCTGCCGGAACAGGTTCACGAGCGATCGATAGTCGTCGGCGGAAACGCGGGCGTCCTGCAGTGCACCGTCGATGCCCCGCTCGAGCGCGCTTGCGAACAGGGCGCGGCCGCGCGGCAGGTCCCGTAATGCGAGCACGGCTGCGTCGGCGAGTGGATCGCTCTCCGAGAAAAACTCAGCGATGCGGTCGGCTTGGTCTCCAAAGCGAGCGCGGGCGGCGTCGAGCCCAGTCAGGCGTCGCGGGTGCGTCATCTCGCGGGAACGGTAGCACGCGGGCCAGCTTGTTTCGCATGTCAGGGGTTTTCGGCGCTTTTCGCCCTGCGGCGCGGGACTGAACCGCACAGCGTGCACGCACTACGCTTTCGTGATCGTCATCGTCAGCGCCTTGCGACTCAGGCGTTGCACAGCATTCGCACCCTGCGATCACCCAAGCGTTGGCGCGTCGATTACTGACCGAAGTAGAGGAAGCTCGATAGCCATTTGGCTGTGTGCGCAGGTGCTTCTCGAGACCACCCATTCGCACGGTTCGCGAAGACATCACACCGCATCCATCTGCAAAAGCACATGCATCAGCAGGTTGCGAACTTGCGCTGATCCCCCGGTTCTCATAAGACCCGCGTAAGGTGCGAAGCCCCAACATCCGCTATCTAGTCGGCCTCGATCATCTACGAGCTTTCGCAGCGCTGCTCATCGTTTTTTATCACGGGCTGCATCTACTCTCGTTCTTCCCGCGATCCGTCGGCCACGATCCGTATCGCTACTGGATCCACACATACAATCCATTCGTTGCGCTGCTCGAGGAAGGTCATACCGCCGTCGCGCTATTCATGGTTTTGAGCGGCTTCGTCTTTTCAGTCGCTGCGGCGGGCAAGGAGATCGACTACTTCTCGTTCTTGAAGAACCGCTTCCTGCGTATCTACCCGCTCTTCGTGTTCATGTTGCTCGTGGGGTCGTCGGCCTACGCCAGCAGCTACACGTTCCTCGGAGCGCTGCAGAGCTTGTTCTTTCAGGCCGACTTCCAAGGTGCAGCTGAAACGGGTTCGTTCTCGCGGATGTTCTGGGCGGTGGGCGTAGAGTTTCAGTTCTACCTATTGTTCCCTTTTCTGCATCGGTTCCTCGAGCGTCACGGCATGCGCTGGGCGGCATCAGCCATCGCGGTATGTCTGGTCTTCCGGCTGATGGCGACGTTGCATGGCACTACGAATGCGCGCGATATCGCGTACTGGCACCTGATCGGACGGCTTGATCAGTTCTTGATCGGCATGGTGACAGCGAGGTTGTTCTTGCGGCTACGCCACACTCGGCTGCCTTGGGGTTGGCTGTCGCTCGCTTCGACCGTCGTGGTCCTCTCAGTGATCGTGGCGTTCAATCAGCTCGGTGGCTATCCGAAGATCGCGCTCTGGAAGATCGCGTGGCCTACGGTCGAGGCGCTCGCCTGGGCTCCGCTCCTTCTGACATATACGTCGTTCGCGGATCGCATACCCAGCGCAGTGTCGCGGCCATTGGCGGCGATAGGCAGCATCAGTTACTCGCTATACCTGTTGCACGTGCCGTGCATCGCGATCCTACCGCGCTTGTTCAAGCCGGTGTTCGCCAACGATCCCAATGTCGCGTCGCAACTCTACGTCGCACTCGTCATCTTGCCTGTGCTCATCCCGCTCGCGGCGCTCTCGTACTACGTCGTCGAGCGGCCGTTCCTCGGACTGCGGGTGCGCTATCTGCGTGAGCCAGTCGCGACGTCGACACATCATTCGACGACGCGCGCACTCGCGAGTCTGCCGAGTGAACAGCCAGAAGCTGCGAGCGCACGCGCATCGCTGTAAACGCGGGCTCTGCCCGCGCCGTCAGTTCACGACCAAGAAACCACAGAAGCCGCCGATACACGTCGGCGTCGGATCGTCTGGCTTCTCCGCCGGACAACACTCCGCATCCGCGGTGCACTTCTCATTGATCTTCGCGCACATCGGCACGTCACAGCTACACGTTCCCGTCTCCGAGCCCGCCGCCTGCAGACAGTAGCCACAACAACAGTCGAGCCCACTCTTACAACTCGAACCGTTCTCCAGACACGGATTCAGCGCCGCAAACGCACGCACGTTGCCTGACTCGCTCTGCCCATCGAGATAGAAGCCCGGGAAACTCGGATCGACCAACGTCGGATCCTGCAACTCCTCCGCCTTCACCTGCGGCTGAATCGCCGCACCCCAAATCCGCTTCTTGATCGCTTCCGCCGCCGCGATGACCGGCAGACCACTTGGATCGCGACCCTGAACCTTGCTGCCGTAGTCGCGGACCGCAGTCCAGAACATCCAGAAGTAACCACCGACCGCGACCGGCATGACAGTCGGGTAATAGTTGTTCTGCAAGTCGATGTCCTTCAAAGCCCGATTCGCATTCTCCATTCGAATCGACTGCAGCGTATCCAACTGGACGTACCAGAGCTCGCTCTTCGAAGGCGCATCGCGACCCGGAAACGCTTGGGTCATATCGGGATCACTCGTCATCGAAAAGATGACCGCGCGATTGTCAGGCGTGAAGAACGGCCAAGCTGGATAACAAGGCCCGGTACAACTCCCCATCGCCAACGCACCGGTGTCGCCCGGGATGCCGGGAATCGCTCCGCCGAGTCCGGGAATGCCGCCCACCCCGTTCGGGTCCGGCGGGACACAACTGTCCGGCGCATCGTCAGGACTGCACATGTCGGCACCGCAACTCAACACTCCGCCGAGTGAAGGCGCCGGCGCGTAGTCGACCGTCGGCGCAGCGACGCCCGGCAGCTTGCCCGCCGAAATGATCACCTTCAGGTTGCTGAACGCGTTGGTGGTCGCGTCGAAGTCCATCATCGCGAGCTCACGACGATCCGTGCCACCCTTCCCGTCCGGCTTCGCGTGGTTGAACACCACCTTCTTCCCGTCCGGGGAGAACTGCGGCATCCACATGTAGAGGTCTTTGTTCAAACCGGCAGCGTTCAGATTCGCGCCGGTTTGCGTATCGAGCAGCCGCGCGACTGCCATGCCTTCTACGAGCGGAAAGTTGTTGGGCCGGCGCGGAAAGGTGTCGGAGCCCGCAGTGCACTGCGGGTTGCCCATCGCCAGGATCTTCTTGCCATCTGGAGTCAGCGCGCCGAAGTTTGCGTTGTCGAGCTTGCCGGTCGCGGCCGGCTGCGTCGCTTGCCCGATGTCGAACTTCTCGACCCGAAACACCTGCCCCGAATAGTCGTGATACGACGCGACCAATGTGCGGCCGTTGAACGACACCGAGTGACACGAGTAACAAGGCCCCGTGCTCGGCACGAGGTTGACCCCACCGGTAAACTGTTTGTAGATCTCCGCGTTCGCGCCGAGTGACTGGCGCATCACCGCACCTTGACCGGGCACACCGGGAGCCGGCGCCTGATAGGTGTTGTAGTAGACCGCACCGATCATGTTGCCTGGCGCGACCTTCCAATGCAGCGCACAGCTGCTGACGACGCCGCCACTCGATACGTTCAACGTGACGTTGAGTGGAAAGTTGTTCGTGCGGCGCGTGATCTCATTCCAGGCCGTACGAGGGATCTGGATCTGCGCCGGGTTCCCGACTGCAGCCGCGAACTGGTAGTCGACCTTGTCGCCGCGCTCGTACTTGAATCGCAAATAGGCGGCATCGGATGCGCCCTCCCACATGATCACGGGCGGCATCAAGCCGCCCGGAAATGCGGTGTTTTCGTACGGGTAAGTGACCTTCACGGCGCAGCTCGCCGTCGCGGTCTTGAGCTTGGTCACCGTCGCCGCGTCGAGGCCGCCCATCGTCGTGTCGTCTTGCACGAACGGTGCAGCCGACGGATCGACCTGGGGCGGCGGAGGCACATTCGTGGGGCCAGCGCCACCGTCGACGACAGTGACTAGGCCGCCGCCAGGGGTCGACAAGCCCGGACCACTGCCCGCCGAGGGCCCGGCACCACCTCTGCCAGCAAGGACGCCACTACCAGCCATTGGCGTCCCACGCGCCGCGATCGAAGAACCTTCCGAACAACCGCTCCAAGCCAACAGCAGGACGAGCGCACATACCGAGCGAACGAACATTCAGACGACTCCACTGGCCACGCCGGGCCGATGCCATCATGGTGAGGGATCGCGCGCACGTCCGCACTACAAAGCAAAGCCTTGCGACTGCCAGACATCGGCAGACTCGGTATCTCAGGTTGAAATAACCTTGAATTCCGCCTCGACCGAGGTCGGGCTCATGTGCTGCAGCTAGCAGCGGCCCCGGATGGCGCTCGCCCGCCGCTGAGGGCTGCACGACACCGACCGCTGTCACGAGTATTAAAACCAGTCACGAGACCAGCTTCATCCCGCGGCGCTTCGGCTCGACCAAGGGTTCTGGACGTGGGACCGGCCGCGTCGCCAGGTGCTCGTTGCCCGCGAGCGCATCCCCTTGCTGCTGCAACGCAAAGCGCGCGCGGTCGCGCGTTCGAACGTCGTCTTCGAGCTCGTCGATCCGAGCGAGGTCGAGCTCGAGACCCTCGAGCGCCGAACGCGCGAACTGCATCGCACTCTCGTAAGTCTCACGGATCTGATAGGCGACACCCCGATCCAGCAACTCGATCGCATGCACCCGGTCATACGAACGCGCATACAACTGCGCGAGCGGAAACGCCGCGTGCGCGACCTCCGCGATGTGCGTCGCGACTTCCTTCTTCTCGACGCAGATGCAGATCAATCGCGCATGGTCGCCGCCCGCAGCGCGCAACACGTCCAGTCGCTGCCCATCTCCGAAGTACACCTTGAACCCGAACTTTTCGGCCGCTTCGATCATCTCGAGGTCATTGTCGATCGCGGTCACCTCGGTGCCCTCGAGCAGCAACATCTGACTGACGACCTGACCGAACCGCCCGAACCCGATGAGCAGCACCGAGCCTTTCGCTCCATCGAAGTTGATGTCGCGCGTGCGCGTCTCCGCCTTGATCAAGCGCGGAGCGATGCCCAACAACACCGGCGTCAGCGCCATGCTCAACGTGACGAGCGCAACCAGTAAGGTCGCCTGCTCCTGACTCATCACGCGCGCGGCAACGGCAGTCGAAAACAAGACGAAGCCGAACTCGCCGCCTTGCGGCAACAACGCGGCGGTTCGGACCGCAGTGGCGTGATTGCCGCCGGACCAACGCACGAGGCCGTAGACGACGAGAACCTTGATCACCGTGATCGACAGCAGCGCGCCGAGCAAGAGCGGCGCGAAGCGCACTACGATGCCGAGGTCGACCGACATTCCGACCGACACGAAAAACAAGCCGAGCAAGAGGCCACGAAACGGCTCGATGTCGGCCTCGAGCTCATGCCGATAACTCGACTCCGCCAGCATGATCCCCGCGAGGAACGCACCGAGCGCGGGGGACAGCCCCGCCGCCGTCATGACGCTCGCAGCGGCGATGACCACGAGCAGCGCCGCTGCAGTCATGATCTCGCGTGCACCCGCGCTGGCGAGCAGACGAAACAGCGGGTTCAGCAGATAACGTCCCGCGATGATCACACTGCCCACCGCTGCGATCATCTTGAGCGCGGTGATCCAGAGCGGCGCAGATTGCGACTCGACGGGCGACAGAAACGCGACCAGCGCGAGCAGTGGAACAACCGCGAGATCTTGGAACAGCAAGATCGCGAAAGCCTTTTTACCGTGAGGTGACTGAACCTCGCCGCGCTCTTCCAGCACTTGCATGACGAGTGCAGTCGAGGAGAGTGCAAGGCCGAGCCCCGCGATGAGCGCAGCTTGCCAGGATCGCCCGACGACGAGCAGCGGATAGATCATCGCGAGCATGCCAGTCAGCACGACCTGCCCGAGACCCAGCCCGAAGATGTCGCGCCGCATCGCCCAGAGCCGGCTCAGGTTCAGCTCGAGGCCGATCAGAAACAGAAACAAGATCACGCCGAACTCGGCGACGTGCATGATCGAGTCCGGGTCGCTGAAGAAACCGAAGCCCCGAGGGCCGATCACGACGCCCGCGGCGAGATAGCCGAGGATCGAGCCGAGTTTGAGTCGGCGAAAGAGTGGGACGGCGATGACAGCCGCGGCTAAGAAGATTGCCGCCTGGACGAGCACGGACGGCCCATGAGCATCGGGCATAGGTGCCGGAGTGTACTGGAGGAAACGCCAGAGCGCCTACGCGCAAATAGTAGCAGTCGTGGAGACGGGCTTGCGCGGCGCGTTGCGCCCGCCGCCCGGAGCACGCTAGAGGGCGAGGAATATGGAACCGACAAAGCGGACCCACGCTCCCGCTCCCGACCTACGTCGCGGCAACTTGTTCGCAGGTGCGGCGCCGGCACAAGGCGAGCAGTTCGACAAGCTCGCGGAGCTCAGGAACGTGACGATCGAACGCATCCTGAGCTCGGCGAGTCCAAACCTCGAGCTCTACGATCAGAGTCAGGACGAGTGGGTCGTGCTGCTACGCGGGCAGGCCACGCTCGAAGTCGCAGGTGAGACGCTCGCGCTTGCGGCGGGCGACTATCTGCTGTTACGTGCCCACACTTCGCACCGCGTGGTTGCGACGAGCGCCGGCGCGCTCTGGCTCGCCGTTCACATCGCGGATTGACGCGCGCACTCAGCGAGCTTGCGCGTACTCGGCGCAGCTCGGGGTCGTCAGAGACACGTCATGGCCAAGAAAAACAAACCGCCCGCAGTTCCGACTTCAGAGTCCTCGAAGCTGACTCACTCGCCCTTCGCAGCGCTGAGCTCGCGTGAGATCGCGCCCACCGCGAGCAGCCCGGAAGCCGCCCAACCCGCCGCCGCAAGCGGCGAACCACCCACTGCACCGCGGTCGCGCGGACGACTAATCTTGCGCCGCGAGACGAAACATCGCGGCGGCAAAGCAGTCGTAATCGTCAGTGGGTTTGCCGGCGTGCCGGGCTTCGACGACTCCGCAATCGCTGCGCTGGCAGCCGACTGCAAGCGAACCTTGGGATGCGGCGGCACCGTGGATGACCACGAGATCGTACTGCAAGGGGACCGACCGGCGGAAGTCGCCGAACTGCTGCGCGGCAAGGGCTTTCGCGTGAGCGGCGTCACAGCTTGATGACACGACGAGGCCCGCCACGCAGCTCGGGCCAGGTCGTGCGTGATTCAGGTTCGCAGCTACTTCGCCGGCGCATACCGCAGCGTGACGACACCCGTCGATTTGAACGAGTTCGCCTCGATCAGCTCGAGCCCGAATCGCGAATCCAACTCGCAGAACAACGGGCGCCCCTTACCCAACAAGATCGGGTTCACTACGAGGAAGTACTCATCGATCAGCCGGTGCTTCGTAAGCTGCGAGACGATCGAAGCGCTTCCGAAGATGATGATGTTCTTACCGGGCCCGCGCTTCAGAGCCTCGATCGCTTTCGGATCGAGCTCGTGCATCAGCTCCGAGTTCTTCCACGTCACGTTCTTGCGCGTCCTCGAGACGACGAGCTTTTTGCTCGCGTTGATCCAGACCGCCATCTCACGATTTTGCTCCGAACGCCGTTCCGGTTTGTGCGGATCCGGCGCCGTCTTCGAATCATCGAGCGCGTGAGGCCAGAACGATTCGAAGTTTTCGTAGGTCTTGCGACCGAACAACATCGTGTCGTTCTCGCCCAAGCTCTGGGTCGCGGCCTTGTAGACTTCCGGCTCTGGCACGACCCAATCGAGATTGCCATCGGGTGTGGCGAAGTATCCGTCCGCGGACACATTGTTGAACATCACGATTCGTCGGGTGGATTGACTCATGGTCTGCCTCGTCGTGTATGCGCCGCCTTCGCCTGGACCCAGTTCCAGGCGCTGCTGGAGCTTCGTTCTCTCGACGCTCGGCGCCGCGAGCCTCGGACATTTATTCAAGAGATTAATCCCGCACCTGCGCCACACCATCGGCTCTGAGGCGCTTCGGCAGTCTCACCGCGTTACGCAGTGCAACGCTGGACGCGCTTTTGCAAAAAGCGACGTTCGACGTCACTTCTCGCGAGGCTGAGCGCAGACTGAAAATGCTTCAGCGCGTCGTCGAAGTGACCTCGACGCAACTCGAACTCACCGAGCGCCGCAGGATAAAACGGATAGTTCGCGAAGCGCTCGACGTCGTGGATCGCCTGCAACTCTTTGACGCCACGGGCGGGACCTTCGAGCTGCCCGATCGCGATCGCGCGATTGAGGGCGATGACGGGCGATGGCGCGACCTTCATCAACCGATCGTAGAGCGAGATGATCTCGCGCCAGTCCGTTTCCTCGATGCTGCGCGCACAGGCGTGGACCGCGGCGATCGCAGCCTCGATGTGATATTCGCTGACTTCGACGCCCGCGGCCGAACGCTCGAGCAAGTCGAGACCCTCCGCGACGAGTTTCACGTCCCAGAGCGAACGGTCCTGATCCATGAATGCGCTGAGCTCACCGGCGGAATCCAGACGCGCGGGAAGCCGGCCGGCGTGTAGACACATCAGCGCCGCGAGTGCGTTGGTCGTCGGTGTCGCCGCCGGCGCGTGTTCACGCAGCAGCATCGTCAAACGCACTGCTTCACTGCAGAGCTCCGCGCGGACCGGCGACGCCGAGGACGCGCCGTGATAGCCCTCATTGAACAGCAAATACAACGCGCGCCGCACGGTTTCGAGCCGCGGCTCGAACTCGGCGTCCTTGAGATCGAACAACGTCTTCGTGCTCGCGAGCGTGCTCTTGCCGCGTGAGATGCGCTTCTCGATCGCGGCTTGACCGGTGAGCAGCGCGCTCGCGATCTCGTTTGTTCCAAAGCCGCACAAGATGTTCAGGATCAGCGCGAGCTGTGCCGCCTCGGGCAAACGCGGATGACAGCACGAAAACATCATGCGCAGCTGCTCGTCGCGAATCGTGTTCGGTGAAAACGCTTCGTCGAGGAGCGGCGCGAGTGTCCACTCCGTCTCGAGCAATCGACCGAGCTCCGGCGCGAACGTGCGGGCGGTGCGTTCGCGTCGCAGGATGTCGATCGCGCGATTTTTGGCCGTCGACATCAACCACGCCGCCGGATTGTCCGGCACACCGCGAACCTTCCAGACTTCGAGCGCGCGGCACAAGGCGTCTTGAACGACATCTTCGGCGAGCGCCAGGTTGTGCACGCCGAAGACGCGTGTGAGCGCGGCGACCATTCGCGCCGACTCGCGCCGGAACAAATGCTCGTCGATCTCACGCGTGTCGGACGAGGCGGACACGTCAGCGATTTTACGCGATCAGAACTGAAGGTTCATCACGGGGCGAATTTCCACGGATCCACCCCCGATGACCATCGGGCACTGTTGCGAGAGTTCGACCGCCTGATCGAAATCTCGCGCCTCCACCACGATGAAGCCGAGCACCATGTCCTTCGCTTCGGCGTAGGGGCCGTCCGTGATCAGCTTTCCTTTTCCGCTGACGACTTTGCCTTCGCGCGCGAGGGGTTGGCCGGGGTTCTTGAGGTGGCCGCCGGCTTCGAGCTCGCGAATCCAGCCGAGCCAGGTCTGCATGCTGCTCTGGGCGCGTTCGGGCGTGCCCATGGCTTCGTGCTGTTGTTCCGATGTGCTGCGAAAGAGAAAAACGAATTCGCTCATAAAATAGCCCCGCGCAGCGGAAGTAATAGGGAGCAGCCTTACTACATCACCAACCGGCCACGCGTCTGCCAAACAGCCCGCGCAGCGGAAACTCCATTTCGGTCAGCTCGAAGTGTCGACGTCTGTACCGAACTTCAGCGGACAAATATGTTGGGCGGGCTGAGAGAAAAGTTCAGAGCCACAAACTCGCCTCACCTCTATCCGGCGACAGGCGACGCCTTATGCCAGCGAAACGCCTCGAATGGGGCATCCAGCTCGGCTCGAGTCACGACGTTCATCAACGTGCTGAGCAAGTACACGCCGACTCCGAGGACCGCATCGAGCAGCTTCTGCTCCGAGAACCCAGCCGCCTCGACGCGTTGCCACTGGTCGGCCGACACTCGACCCCGCGCTTGCACTACCTCGCGAACGAACAGTCGCAATGCTTCGAGACTCGGGTCGGGCAATGCCCTGCCCTCTCGCAAATCTTCCACGAGCTCGGAGGACGCATCCGGCGCGCGGGACAGAATCGCCGAATGCATCGCGATGCAATACGAACACTCGATCTCGAATGCGACCGTGAACGCGACGACTTCGCGCTCGAGCGCCGTCAGCGAGGAAGATTCGAACGCGCCGAACCCTGCGAGCAAATGCTTCAGCAACTTGGGTGAATGCGCAGCCTTTGCGAGCGGCGACGGCAAAAAGCCGAAGTTCTTCGCGGAGGCCGCAAGCACCGGCCGCGCGGCTTCGGGCGCCGTTTCGACTGACAGTGGAGCAAATCGATTCTCTCGAGTCATGGTGTGTCCTTCGGTGAACATACTTGTCAATGCAACTATTCGAATGCAAATGTGCGAGCGACGAGGCGCCCCGCTCGTAGAGTTCGAGCGGCTGCGTGGACGGCTAATGCTGTAGTAAGGCTGCTCCTTGCTACTTCCGCTGCGCGGAGCTGTTATCTCTCGACGTTGTCGAACATCTTCCGCAGCGTCGCGCGCGTGGTGACCAGATCTTCGTCGGCGATCCCCTTCACCGCCCCCTCCACTAAGCTCTGCACGACCGGCACGAGCTTCTTCTGCAACGCGCGACCTCGCCGCGTCAACTTCACGATCCGCACGCGCGAGTCCTTCGCGTCCACCTCGCGCTCCACGTAGCCGCGCTCCTGCATCCCATCGAGAATGCGGCTCATCGTCGGCCGATCGCGAAACGTGGCGTCCGACAGATCACTTTGCGTGCGAGCATCCTGCTCCCACAAGCGAATCAACACGGCCCACTGCTCGGGTGTGACGTCTTCTCCGATCTCCCGGAATCGCCGAAACATCTCATTGCGCGTCGCTTGATAGACGCGGTGAATCCAAAAGCCGATCGCATTGTCGACGACGATGCCGCCGCCGGCGAATTGATCTTTCATGTGCCCGAACCTACACTGCCGCCCAATAGTTGTCAATGCAACTATCTCTCCGAAAGTCGACGCGCGCCACTCTGCAGCAGCGCGCGTCGGCCACATTCCAAGCCCGCGGAACTACAGTCCGCTGCCCGTCACCGCCAACAACTTGCCCGGCGCGTTCGGACCCAGCTCGATCTTCACCACGGGGTTTCGATCCCGCAAGCAATTCGGCACGTGCTGATCGCACGCCATCCGCGACGTCGATGACTCGTCCGCCTCTCGATAGAACAAGAACGCCTTTCGCGCGGCCGCTGCATCCGGGCTCTTCAACGCCTCGAGCGCGAGCGCCTGCACCCGCAGACATGCCTCGTCTCGCGGCTGCAATCCCATCCCCGACTTCGCCGCCTCGAGCGCCCCGACCGCATCACCCGCCGAAAACCGCGCCTTCGCCAGGTCACGCCAACCGGCGGTGTCTCCCGGCGCAAGCTTCGTCATCGCCGTCAACGCGACCGCAGCTTCCTTCCAACGCCAGACTTGCGAATACGCATCGGCACGCACGCGCTCGATCGCAGGATGTTCCCCGATCAGTTTCTGCGCGCGATCGGCATAGCTCAACGCCTCGTCGAGCCGCCCCTGCCGCGCACTGATGCGCCCGAGCAGAGTCAGTACCTTCGCGCGATGCCCTGGCTCCACGTTCTCGACATGTTCGAGCTCGGCCCACGCGCGCAACGCACTCCAGCGCGCTTCTCCGAGATCCTCCGACACGCTGAGCGCCAAACCTAGCGCGTGATCGTACAGCCGCGCCCAAGTCGGCCGCGAATCCGCACCCGGTGCGCCACCAAGCTCCAAACTCGCCGTCGCAACCTCGGTGATCGGCTCCTCGCGACAGCCATCGAACGTCGCCTCGTGGCGCTGGCGCGCAGCCGCGATGAACGCACGACCGCGCGCACTACGCGTCGCCTCACACGCGAACTCCCGCGCTTCCTTGCGATGCCGCCGGTGCATCACGCGCGCACTCACGCGCAGCGGACCCACAGCACCTTCCGGCACTGTAAACGAGTAGCGCACGGCACGCGCGCCGAGCGGCGGAAGCGTGTGATCGTACGCAGGCGTTCCAAAGCGCGTCACGATGTGCCGCGTCTCCGGCCGCCCTTCCGCGTCTACGACGAGCGAGCGCAACACGAACGCAGTCGGATCATCGCCCTTCGCGTGCGCCTTGCCCGCACGTGCGATCTCCTTGCCGTGCGCATCGCGCACCGACAACTCGACCCACGTGTCCTGCATGTCTTTCACGCCGCCCGGAAACGTGTGACCGACATCCAGGTTGCGAAGCGTCACGTCGAGCGCGAGCGCGTCTCCCGGTTTCGGTTCGCGCAACTCCGACGCGAGAACCTGTTTGCCGTTCTGCCAAACGACCGGCACGTCGACCACGATCCCGCGCCGCAGCTGTTCTTCGAGCACCTGCATCTGCCGCGCGTCTTTCACGCCGTCGGCAAACGGAGTATGCGCACCCGGAAAGCGATGCGACTTCAGCATGCCGTCCTTCGCGGCGACCTCGTCGAACTTGGTCGGTTCGGGACGCATGTGACACTCGGTGCATGTCTGTGCTGCGACAGGCTCGGGCGTGTTGCTGCGCGTATTCGCAAACGCCGAACCTCTCCACGACCCAGGCTCATCCATGCCGGACAAGTGATGCCCGATGCCGGTGTGCCGCCCCAAGAAACCCCGGTGGCAACTCGCGCACAGCGCTGGAGTCTTGAGCGCTTTAGCCGACAGACGATCGCGGTGGGCCTGCAGACTCGCCGGATTACCCTCCTCCGGATACGGAACGGCTTGGGTCGTGAGCGTGTAGCTCGCGTTCCCGTCGCTCGTCGGAGCTCGCACGCTGTGACACACCAAGCAGGTGACGCCCGCGTTTGCGAGCGGCTCTGCCGGCTTGATCTCTTTGTCCATCCGACCCGCCATGAGCAGCACCGGATCGTGACAACCCGCGCAGTGCCGGCTCGATTCGAATCCAGCTTCGTCTCGCAACGACTCGACCGACGCGCGATACCAGGGATTGTCGAACGACGCGTGGGCGTGTGCGCTCGATTGCCACTCACGCACCGCTTCGGTGTGGCAGCCCGCGCAAGCCTTCACGTCGTTCAACGCCGCGACGTCGATCGGCTTGTCCCCTTCCGTCCGCGCTTGCGATGGGAAGAACGGGCCGTCGTCGCGCGGAATCTTCGCGGTGAACACCGGCTTCGCAGCTGCTTCCGGTGCAGTCGAAACGGCAGCCGGAGCTTTGCTCGGCAGCTTCTTGTCGACCGAACCGGACTTCGATGACTGCTGGCAGGCTTGGCCGACCTGACACACCAAGAACACCACGACGAGCGGCGTCGCCCACGCGGGGAAGGCATTTTGCCGAGAGGGGGGCGTCATCGCAGCCTCCGAGCTTCAGCGCGCGGGTCCATCAGCTTCGTCCCTTTGCGCGACGGCGATTGCGACGAGTCCCGAACACCAGGACACCGGCGAGCACGCTCGCGAACGCGAACCCGTCATCCGAGCTGCCCATCGCGACCGCGCAACCGCTGCTCTTCTTTGCCGCGGGAGTCAGTGGTTCGCCCGGGGTCAACCCTGCGCCGCTGCCAGCTGCCGAACCCGGGCTCGTCGGCGTAGTGGGAGCCTTGGCACCGGCGTTTGGCGTCTGCCCCGCCGCACCGCTCGACGCAGGCTTACCCGCCGCGGCTTGAGCGCCGCTGCCAGCGGCAGGAGTCGCCGCCGGGAGCGGTTTGAGCGGATCGAGCGGCGTCTTCGCAGTGACGGAGAGCGAGGGAACCGACTCCGCGACGAGTGAAGGCAGATCGCCCGCTTTTGGAGTCGCTCCCGAGAGCGCGCCGTTCGTCGACCCTTGCGTCATCGGTGGAGTCCCCATCATTCCGGACGGACCGCCCCAGTAACCGCGCACCGGATTCGCGCAGGAAATTGCTTCTTCCCACGGGTGCAAGATCACGTACCGGCCCTGGAAGTTGCTGTAGCCGGCGCCCGGCTGCTGCATCACGGTTTGATCGAGATTGCCCTTCTGATCGGGAATGCCGCGACCGCCGTAGATCGTGTCCGCCTGCTTGAAGACGAGATCCTCGCCGAGCATGTCTTTCGTGTAGCGAGCGTGCAGGCGCGTCAGCGTGAAGTTGTTCGAGATCGAGATCGGCGGCGCGACGAAGCCTGATCCACCGTTCCCAGCTGCGGGCGGAATCGGCGCGCCACTCGCGGTCTGGAGGACGTCTGCGCCGAACGTCAACAAATCTTGCTGCGTGAGCGGCGGAGTCGGGCACGGATCGCACGAGCCCGATGCCCACGAATACTCGGTCACGACCGCTTTCGGATTCTTCTCGAGCACCTTCGAATACAGCGCCTCGTAGAACGAAGCGAAGCCGTTGCGGACGTCGTTCTGCACGCGAATGTTCGTCGGAATTGTGACGTTCGGATAGTTCGCGACGTCGTAGCGCGAGGTCGCAAGGATGTTGACGATCAGGTCCTGACTGCCCTGACTGTTCAACAAACCGAGCCGCACCGGCAGCGAGAACTCCGGCGTGTCGTAGTGGAAACGCAGCGGCGAGAGCGCCGCCTGATCGCCGTTGAACGTGACTTTCGTGATGTCGACCTTCGCGACGAAGAACTTCATCCCGGCCGCGACGTACGGGGCGAGCACGGGCGCGGCGCCATCCGGAATGTTGTACTTGTTGTCGCGCAACCAAGTGTCGAGCGCAGAGCTGTCGTCGGCGCTGAGCACCACGACGTCGTATTCACCGACCGTGAACTGTGCTTCGATCCGCACGGGCGCACTGGCGCCCGCCGAACCTGGAGCGGACGGCGGCGGCGCCGACGACGCCATCGCGCCGTTGAGTGTACCGGGGTACTGCGGCTGGCATGGATTGACCTCCCAGTACTCGACCAAGCGCGGCGCACCGAGTGAGTCCACGCGCGCGAACACGTCCTTTGGAAGAACTTTGACGTTCTCCTTCTGCAACACGATCGGCACCGGGACCACGAGCGCGAACGAGTCCGGCGGGCCCTGATAGTTGTTTTGAATCGACAGCACGGTTCGGGTGCCGTCACGCATCATCACGACCATGGTCGCGTTCGCGTACAAGCTCGAGTCCGCCCCCGTGACGTAGAAACCGCAAAACGCGGCTGCGCGCTCGGCCGGAGCGAGCGCGAGGAGCGCGAACAGACCGCCGAGCACAGCTGCGAACGGACGCGAAAAGCGTGGGAATCGAGTCGTCATCGTCAGAGCCCTTCCCTGCCGCGCCCCCCCTCGGGCACTACGGCGAGGTCAGCCGATGTGCGAATGCCGTGCCAATCAGAGCGCACGCTCGACTCGGCGTAATTCCCCTTGGAAACCGCGGGATTAGCGAGGAGTTTCTCGCCGGACACACAGCAGCTGAACTGACGCAAGTTGTGCCACAACGCTACTTCTTTCAGGCGTCGAGCCCGGGTTGACAGGCCTACCCGGGACTGTCTGACTGCAGCTAGGAGCTGCAGCGCCTGTTCGAAAAGCTACGAATGGATCGCGAGCGTGTCTCGAGCAGTCGAGTACTGACCTCTGGACTCTTCGTACTCCTGACCACGGGGGCGGTCACCGCTGTCGCAGTCGCGGCTGGTTCTGCGATCGAGCCCGGCAATACCGACGCCGCCCCGACCCAACTCAGCATCGAAGTGCGCGACGCCCAAACGCGCGGAGCATTGCCCGCCCGCGTACGCATCCTCCGGACCGGCTGGTGGAACGAGCGCCGCGTGCTCCTGACCGACCACGGCCGCACCGGCGTGAAGCTCGCCGCCGGCGAATACGAGATCATCGCCAGCCACGGTCCACACTGGTCGATCGTGCGCGAACCGATTCGGCTTCGCGGCGAGGCTCGCCGCAGTCTCGTGCTGTCACTGCGTCGCGAGGTCAACACCGGCAGCTATCGCGGCTGCGATCTGCACGTGCACACCGATCAAAGCCCCGACGGGAAAGCGAGCCTCCGGCAGCGCGCACGCGGCGCCCAAGCCGAAGACCTCCAGCTCGCGGTGATCACCGATCACAACCGCGCGACGCCGGTGAGCAGTCTTCAAGCCGAATTGCCGCCCGGCCTCGCCCTCGTCCAAGGCGTCGAAGTCACGAGCTGGGCTCCCGAGTTCGGTCACTTCAATGTCTTTCCGAGCACACGCGCGCCGCACTACAAGCGCACGAGCCCAGAACAACTGCTGAGTGAGCTGAGCGCGCGCGGTCCGACGTTTCTGCAGATCAATCACCCGCGCTTGCTCGCGCACATCGGGTACTTCGAGTTGCGCAACGCCCGCGATGCGGCCGCCGCGTCGCGCACGCTGTCAGGCTTCGACGGGCTCGAGGTCTGGAATGGCTACGACTTGAACCGTACCGATCGGCGCGATCGCGTGCTCGCGGATTGGTTCGGCGCGATCGCGCGCGGTCAACACATCGTCGCCACGGGTGGCAGCGACTCGCACGACCTCACCCGCAACATCCTCGGTTATCCCCGTACCTACGTCCGCGAACCTGCCAGCGCCGTCCCCGATCCGAAGCGCATCATCGCTGCGCTCAAGGCCGGTCGTGCGTTCGTGAGCAACGGGCCGCTGCTCGAGCTCGAAGTCGAGGGCAAAAAACCCGGTGACACGCTCGCGCTCGCGGCGAACGCGCGCACGGTCGAAGTGAAGGTTCGCGTCGACGCACCGAGCTGGATGGACGTCACGCAGATCGAGCTGTGGGTGAACGGCCGTCCGCAGCTGACGGCTGCAATCGAGCCCTGGGCCGGCTTTCAAAAGCTTCCGAGCAAGCTGCGCGCGGTCCGCACGTTCGAGCTCAAGAGCGCGGGTCTCCACAGCGTCGTTGCAGTCGTGCGCGGTGAGCGACCGATGGACGAGTTGTTCGATCGCCAGGAGGTCCGGCCGTTCGCGTTCACGAATCCGGTCTGGATCACCCGCAAGTAGCGCTCGATGGCGCCCAGCCGCGCAGGCGGTTGCGCACTCCGCGAGGGACGCGACTTGGGAGCTAACTCGCTACGCCCATTCGAGTAACTCTGATACGCAGTGCGAGCTCGCGATGCGCCGGGAAACTTGACGCAGGGCGAGAATGCATCGCGCTTCCAGGCATTTACTCGCTTGGCGACAGTTTGTCTGGACGTGCGCAGTATCGCTCGGGTAGGTAGCGTCCGCACAAGCGCTGTGCAAGGTTAACACACACTAGCTTGTAGCACGCGGGGAGCGCGTGGGTTTCGCTCATCAGTGGGAGGGTCCGTATGGATCAGTCATTGCGCCGCGTTTTCAGCTTACTTTTTAGTCTTTCAGTCGTAGTTGGTTGCGGCGACGATCCGAAAACGATCGTCGACGAGGTCAAGGGTGACGCCGCAGTCGATGCAGGCGAGGAGCCCGAGAAGCCGGACGAGGCCGATGCAGCTACCGGCGGCAAGCCGAGTACCGGCACGGCAAAGTCTTGCGACGACCTGAAGTGTACCGAGCCCGCGACCTGCAAAGAGGCCGACGGCAAAGCAGCCTGCGCCTGCCCGAGCGGGTACGACGACACGAAAGGCGACGGCAGCGAGTGTAAAGACAAAGACGAATGCGCCAGCGCCGACGACTTCGTGTGCGACTCGCACGCGACGTGTGAAAACAAGCCCGGCAGCTACGAGTGCAAGTGCAAAGCTGGCTACGCCGGCGACGGCAAGAGCTGCAAGTGCGCCGATGGCTACGTCGAGGGTGAAGGCACTTGCCTCGCGAACGACGGCGGGAAGTGCGACGACGATCTCGACTGCGAGAACGGCAACTGCGTGAGCGGCATCTGCTGCGCGAGCTCGTGCGGCACGCCGGACGGCATCTGCAAGACCGCCGAAGGCGCGACCTGCAAGGACGGCAAGACCTGCGAGTATCCGGTCTCTCCCGACGGCGAAGCCTGCGACGATGGCGACGCCTGCTTGAGCGGCAGCACCTGCAAGACAGGCGCGTGCCAGACGGGAACCACGCCGGTCGACTGCAACGACGGCAATTCCTGCACCGACGACAGCTGCGACTCGACCTTCGGCTGCCGCAACGCGAACAACACGAGCACGTGTGACGACGCGAGCGCGTGCACCACGGCCGACCGCTGCTTGAACGGCGTGTGCGCCGGCATGAGCACAGTCGATTGCACGGCTGCAGCGGACAGCTGCAACAGCGGCGTGTGCAATCCGGCGGACGGCAGCTGCGGCAAGAAGCCGATCGCTGACGGAACGCTCTGCGACGACACCAATACCTGCACGCTGATGGATCAGTGCAGCGCAGGCACGTGCGGTGGCCAAGGCAACGCGTGCGGCATCAACGCCGACTCGTGCACGCCGGGTGCTCCGAACGTGTGCGCGTGCAAAACCGACTTCGCACCGTCGAACGGCGAGTGCGTCCCGAACAACAACGAGTGCGATGCGAACCCGTGCTCGCCGAACGCGAAGTGCTTCGACCCGAGCAACACTGCGGGCGACGTGACGTGCAAGTGCAACGCCGGCTACGAAGGTGACGGCATCACCTGCACTGCGACGATGCCGTGCGCGGGTAACCCGTGCGGCGAAGGTCGCGGCACGTGCAATGCGGGCGCGGCCGGCACTTACACCTGCGCTTGTGCTGCAGGCTTCCGCGAAGTTGCGGGCAAGTGCGTCTGCGACTTGACCGGCACGTTCGTGACGAAGCAGACGTTCGAGAGCTCGTGGAGCGGCGAGACCGGGATCGAAGACGGCTCGCAAACCACGTTCTCGTGGGGCATCGAGCGCCACTCGTACGACGCACAGGGCAACCTCGAAGTCGAATCGATCAGTTGTGGCGAGACGCAGCCAGAGCTGTGCGGCACCGGCAACGTCCTCGTCGGTCGCGAAGCCTACGCGCAGTACATCCCGGCGAACGTGTACGGCAAGGCCAGCATGCCGGTCACCCACTACGAATTCGCGATTCCGAATGCGCTGCCCGGCCAAGCGTTCAGCACGCCGATGACGGCACTGCTCACCGGTATCTCGCTCACCGATCCGATGGGCGCGTGGCCGGGCGCACGCCAGAACGTCGCGGGCACCCCGGACTCGGGCAGCAACATCACCAACGGTGCGCGCTGGATCGACAGCGATGACGATCAAGCAGTCGGCATCTCCACGTACGCAGTCGGCCCTGGCGGCATCTCCGCTTCAGGCGATGGACCGCGGCCGATCATCAGCTACGGCGCGAACTCCACGCTTTGCCCGCGCAACAATCCCAGCGCCGCCCGGCTCCCATTCAACTGGGTGCCGGCGAACGAAGGACTCACGGTCCGTCGCATCAAGCGCATCTACTCTGCAAACCGCGCGATCAGCGCAATCCGCGCCACGATCGACAGCTGCGACGCCATCACGGGTCGGGTCGTCGGTCCAAACGACAATGACCAACTCAAGGTCGACGGCGTCGTGGGTGGTTGTGCGCGCGTAGAAGGCAGTGGCGAGGCTGCGTGCAGCGGCGCGCTCGCGGACTTCTTCGCAGGTCCGTCCCAACTCGCCCCTCCGGGCGAGATCGTGATCCGCCGGGCACCCGATACCATCGACTGCACCGGCGCTCGCGCCTTCCAGTTCTGAGGAGCGGGCAAGACGCGCTCTGAGCGCGTACACTCGAAGGACCGGCCGCCTGGGCCTCGCTGAACGCGGGGCCCAGCTGGCCGGCGAATCGAGGAGTTCGTGGAGAACACGTTAGTTTCGAGTCGAGCGTCCGGTGTGCGTCGCGAGCGCGTCCAAGGCTCGCCCCAGCAGCGCGAGGGCCGCTTTCACAACCTCTCGAACGTGAAGCCCGACCTGAAGGGCTTTTCCGCGCCGATCGCGGGTGAGTTCATGTTCGGCGGCGGGCGTCGTGCGCCGAAGGGCGTGCTGCCGACTCACGACCCGCGCGAGCTGTGGTTGCAGGCGCCCGAGACCGGACTGCGCGTGACGTGGCTCGGGCACAGCACGCTGCTGCTCGAGATCGACGGCGTTCGGATCCTCACCGATCCGGTGTTTGGCAATCGCGCGTCGCCGGTGTCGTTCATGGGCCCGAAGCGCTACCACCCGGTGCCGGTCGCGCTCGAGGCCCTACCCGAGTTCGACGTGCTGCTGCTCTCGCACGACCACTACGATCACTTGTGCCGGCAGACGATCGAGCAGCTCGCAAAGCGTTCGGTGCACGTCGTGACGGCGCTCGGCGTCGGCGCGCACCTCGAGCACTACGGCTTCGCGCCCGAGCTCATTCACGAGCTCGATTGGAACGAGTCGGTCGAGCGGCCCGGCGTTCGCTTCACCGCGACCGCGGCGCAGCACTTCTCCGGGCGCGGGCTCGGCGATCGAAACTCGACGCTCTGGGCTTCGTGGGTGATTCAAACGTCGCGGCGCAAGCTGTTCTTCAGCGGCGACACGGGCCTCTTTCCCGAGCTCGCGGAGATCGGGCGCAGGTTCGGGCCGTTCGATCTGACGATGCTCGAAGTCGGCGCGTTCCACCCGGCCTGGGGCGAAATTCATCTCGGCCCAGCCAACGCGCTCCTCGCGCACCAGATGCTCGGCGGCAAGCTGATGCTGCCAGTGCACTGGGGCACGTTCGATCTCGCGTTGCATCGCTGGAGCGACCCCGCGGAAGAGCTCTACACGGGCGCCGGTGCGGCTGGCGCGCGGCTGCTCATGCCGGAGCTCGGGCAAGCGCTCGAGCCGGATCGGCAGCCCGAGGTGAAGCCGTGGTGGCGTTCGGTGGAGCCGCAACGTGAACCGAGCCGCATCGCCGAGCCAGAGCCGCAGCGCTGAAAACAGCGTCGCATGGAACGCGACGCTGTTTAGCTGCTCCGGAGACGAGCTGAAAACAGCGTCGCATGGGACGCGAGACATTTCGCGAGGCGTCACCGGTCGCGAGGAGCGCGCGGAGCGTACGCTTTGGTACGTGAGCACGCACCGCAGTGAGCGGTGGCGGATCGCGGGATGTATCGCGTTCCAGGCGACACTGTTTCAGGACGCGCTGCGCAAGCGCGACGGCGCCGAACTCGGAGTCTTCGGCGCGTGTTCTTCCACAGCTTGCGGAGCGCTCGTAGGATCGTTCGGCAGTAGCGGTTGGCTCCGGAACGGCGCCGCGAGCTGCGTCAGATAGCGCTCCGGCATGTAGCCGTCGTCCAAACCGAACACCTCGGGCATGCGGCCCTGCGGCAAGTAGTAACTGCCGAACAACAGGTCCCAGAGCGAAAAGACGTTCGAGAAGTTCTTATTGCCGCCTTCGTGCGACATCGTGTGGTGCCAGCGATGAAACCGCGGGCTCGCGAAGATCCGGCTGAGTGGCCCGTACGACGGGTTCCAATCCGTATGCGCCGCGATCGCATACCACGCGAGGATCGGAATCATCGCGAGCACCATGCCGATCGGGAAGCCGAGCAAAAACGCCGGCACGATGCCGAGCGCGTAGTTGAAGAACTCGTTGATCGGATGCACGCGCGCAGTCGTGGACCAGCGAATCTTCGTCGCGCTGTGGTGGATCGCGTGGAAGCGCCACAGGAACGGCACGGTGTGGAAGAGCCGGTGCGTCCAGTACGACGACAGGTCCATCACCATCAGCAGCTCGATCGCGAGCAGCCAGCTCGGCTGTTGCGCGACGGGGCCGAAACCCTTGAAGAGCGCGGGGCTGATCTCACGGCCCAACAGCGTCGCCGTGGCGAAGAGCAAACCAGCCACGATCACGCGCGCGAGCATGCGCACCGCAGGCGCGAGCAACCAATAGTACATATCGGTGACTCGGTCCGCCGGCGGCTTGGCCGTGACGGGCGTCCGCGTGATCAGGCCGGCGACGAAGCACAGCCCGAAAAACATCGTGGTGGAGTAGATCTGCAACCACAGGAACGTGTGCCCCTGCAGATCGATCAGTTGGGTCAGCAACGACTGGGACATCCTACCTACGCGAAAGGCTGAGCGTTTACTCTAGAGTGTAGCGCGGCCTAGTCAACCGGCTCTGGAGGCGTTGTGGCCGCGGCTTCGCACTGGCGTATGTGTCACGTGGCGCCTAGTGCGGCTTCACGGAAGACTGCTAATAAGACCGCCGCTATGAGCAGCGAGCTTCGCGAAGCCTTGATTCCGTCGATGTGCATGAATCTCCGGAGTTTTCGCAAAGACGGAACTCCGGTGGATACGCCGCTTTGGGTCATCGCGGTGGACGATCACTTCTTCGGCTCGTACACCGACGATCGGTCGTTCAAGTACAAGCGCGTACGGCGCAATCCGGAGGTGGAAGTCGCCGCGTGCGACGTCTGGGGCCGACGCTCGACAGCGTGGTTCGCTGCGCGGTGCCGCATCGTGGAGGATACGCCGCGGCGCGATCAGATCTTTCGCTTGATCGAAAAGAAGTACGGCATCCACTGGAAGATGTCGCTGTGGGGCTCGAAGCTCACCAACCGCGTGAAACACCGCGTCGTGCTCGAGTTCGAGGTCACGTCGTCCGAGCCGCTGATCTGATCGCAGCTGGTCGCAGCTGACGGCTGCGACTGGTCGACCGCTCAGGTGACGGCGAACCAAACGCCGAGCCCGAGGACGTAGACGAGCGCCGGAATCATCGCGACGTGCGCGCGCTTGTCGAGCGCCTTCGCGTCGCGCTGCAATTTCTGGCAGGTCTCGCCGAACTGCGAGAGATCGACCTTCAACATTTTCGAGATGCGGTTGTGCTTGAACGACTTGCCGACGAACGGGCTGATCGGCTCGATCTTCTCGCGAAACAGCTCGGGATTCGTGCGGCGCGTCCAATCGACGAGCGTGCCGAGCTTCAGCATCAGCTCGCGGCTGACCGGCATTCCGAGCATGCCCGAGGCCATGAATGCGGCGATTCCAAACAGCGTGATCAACGTCGTCACGGTCGCGCAGCCTACACGGGCCCGGGCAGCCGAGCCAGCCGACATCGCGCGCGAGGCGCGAGCTGCTCCGCGCCGCTCACAGCAGCGACACTCAAGCGTTTTGTGGGGCGGCCGGTTCGCTCTTTCGCACGGCTTCGGGCGGCGGATTGAGCCCCAGCGTCTGCGCAGCACGCCGCAAAATTGCCAGCTTTTGCGGCGTCATCGGCCCTTCGATCTGGGCAGCGACGTGCAGGGCGTTCAGCGCGAGCTCGCGCAGCTCGCGATCGTCGCCGAGCTGTGCGAGCCGTTCGAGCCAGCCAGCCTCGTCGCTCACGAAGTACGTCGTCAAATCGTCCGACGTCTCCAGCCCCCGCATCATGTGCGCGAGGAGCGCCGTCTCGATGCCGGTCAGGCGCCCATCCGTGATGAAGATGAACCAGATGCCTTCGACGACGAGATCGACTGCGTCGCCGTTCTGGCTCTTGCGGTCGACCGCTTCGACGGCTTTGTCCAACGTCACGCGGCGACTTGCATAGCCCTGCACGAACTCACCGACTTGCTCGGTGAGCTGCCAGTTACGCAGCGACGACATCACCAAGTCTGCGAACGGAACGGCGTTGCGCATGAACATCTCGCCGACGAGGTTCGACGCGATCAACTTGCCGAGGCCACCCGCTTGCTGCAGCCGCACCACGCGTTCGACCAAGCCGCGGCCCGGGTCGTCTTCGGTTTGGTGCATCTCGGCGTGCACTGCGAGCGCGTAGAGCCGAATGATCTCGGTCTCGCGACCGGCGTTGACACGCATGCCGTGGAGCTCCGCGAGCTCACACACGAGCTGCAGGTGCCAGATCGACCGCAACACCATCTCCGAGACCATACCCACGCCCGCGAGTGGCAACACGACCGGGCCTGCCACGAGACCGCTCTGCGCCGTCGCGATCGAAGCGAGGGTCACGCCGCCAGCAGCTGCAGCGCCCGCGAGCGTCGTACGAATCGCGGTGCGACGCGTCCGCTTTTGGACGAGCTCGTCGCGCTCGACCGGCGAGAGCTTGTCGGTGTCGATCAGACTGCGGTGCTTTTCGTAGAACGCGAGGTAACTGCGAAGCAGCTTCGTGTACCACAGCCCCGATCGCACGTCGCGCAGCGTGATATCGCGCCGGAGATCGCCGAGGAACCCAGCGATGTTTCGGACCTCCTCGGGGATCTGAAAACGCGGAACGGAAGTGGTCGTCGCCTGCATAGTGGGGTGCATATGCGCATAGGTCCCGCGCGTCCACAACCGAGTCGGCCCAACGGCTGGAGCTCGATCCCCCGCGATTTGCGAACGATGTGGCCGTCAGTCGAGCCAGTGCGGCTCGACTCGAAACAACGGGGCTTTCGCGCCACGATCATCCGCGTCGGCGACCAATAAAAGCGCACGCTCGCCCGAGACGTCACTCGCTGGACACACGCCTTCGAGCTTGAGATCCGGCACCCAGCCTAGAATTTCCGGAACCTCGAGGCCGCGTCCGGCCATCGACATCGACATCTGACCTACGACCGACCCGGTGCACTTCCCGTCGTCGTAGGTATTCGGGCTCGCTTCCGCTGCAGCCGTGAACACCAGGCGCCCACGTATCGCAGTCAGATCGGTCAGTGACAACGGCGCGCCTTCCAGATCACCGAGCGCGACACGCGTCATCGAAAGCAGCACGTGCGCAGGGGGTGGACGATCGCTTGCGAGCGCATTCACCACGCCAGCGAGATCCAGCCGAATGAGCACGTCGTCACGCCGCGCCGCGTTGCCGCGCGAGCACAACCACAGCTCGTCACCCAGCACCGCGCCACCCTCGATGTTGAGCTCCGGAAGCTCTCGC
>DASRXR010001143.1:0-2045 GCA_035687405.1 Polyangiales bacterium | reverse complement strand
CGCGCTCTGCGGGCTCGCGTGGAATCTGCCATCGCTCGTCGCCTTCCGCGCCCTGCAGGGCCTCGGCGGCGGCGCGATCATCCCCACCGCGCAGGGCATTCTCTTTGCGCGGTACCCGAAGCAGGAGCACGGCATGGCCGCGGCCATGTTCGGGCTCGGAGCCATCACCGGCCCGCTCCTCGGCCCCACCATCGGCGGCTACCTCATCGACTGGTTCAGCTGGCACTGGATCTTCATGGTCAACGTGCCGATCGGCATCGTTGCGGGGTTCCTTACGTTCAAGTTCGTGCGTCAGCCTGGCTTCGTTCCGCCCACTGGCAATGAAGCCCGCGTCGACGTGTTCGGAATCTCGCTGCTCGCGGTGGGCATGGCGTCGCTCCAGTACGTGCTGGAAGAAGGTAACCGCGAAGGTTGGTTCGACAGTTTCTTGATCCTCGGGCTCGCAGCGGTCGCCGCCGTCTCGCTGATCACCTTCATCGTGCACGAGCTCGAGACGCCGAACCCTGTCGTCGATCTGCGCGTCTTCTTGCATCGAAGCTACACCGCGGGCACGGGTTTGAACTTCCTGACCGGCTTTGCGTTGTTCAGCGGCTCGTACATGTTCTCGCTGTTCGCGGGCTCGGTAATTCACTACTCCGCGCTCGACATCGGCAAAGTGTTCTTGGTCTCGGGAACGGTATCGATCTTCGTAATGCCGCTAATGGGCCGGCTCGCGCCGAAAATGGATGCGCGCATCTTGCTGTTCATCGGAGTGTGTATCGTCGCCGGAAGTCAGTTGGTTGCGTCGCAGCTCACCGCGGCGGCGGGATTCTGGGACATGGTGCACCCGAACATGATCCGCAGCCTCGGGCTCGGCTTCATCTTCATTCCGGTGAGTGTGCTCGCGCTCTCGGATCTACCAGCGCATCAGCGCGGTAGTGCGACCGGTTTGTTCAATCTCACGCGCGAGCTCGGTGGCTCGCTCGGAACGGCCCTCATGGGCATGCTCGTGAGCGACGACATGAAGCGGTTCGGCTCGTACTTGTCCGAGAACATCACGCCGTACAGCGCGCAGGTGCAAGAGCAGCTCCGCCAGACGGCGTCGACCGTCGGCGCGCAAACGTTTCAGCGCGATTTAGTCGGTGAGAGCCTCTTGAAGATGAAGGTCGCCAACCAGGCGATGGTGCTCAGCTTCGAAAACGGGTTCCGCTGGACCGCGTTCGCGATGGCGCTCGGCGTACTGTTAGTGTTTCTGCTGAAGCGCCCCCAAGCCGGCGGCAGCGCTCCGGCTGACGCACACTAAATCGGGTGGCCGGCTTCGGTAGTTTCAGGTTCGCCGCCGACTAAGCTGAAATCCCAGGTCAAGAACAGCAAGACGAAGTGCTGGCTGATGCCGGCGCGATCGAGCGGCATGTCTCGCTCGTAGGCGAGGTGCAGCGTGAGGCTGTCGATGATCCGCGCGCCGATCTCGGGCGTGATGTCACATTCGCTTGGGACAACCGCGTTTTTGCGGCGGTCCGTGAAGAACGTCGCGTCGAACCCGAGGAAGAATCGCTCGGTGTAGCTGACTGTCAGGTGAAGTCCGTAACGGAGGAGCGCGCGACCCGTGTTGTCGGGCCGGGCGGCGTAGCTTGGGTTGACTGCAAACCAACCCAGAGTCACCGACCCGCCGATGTCACCACCGGCGAGCGCATCTTTGAGCTTGGGTGCGAACGCGCCGACCGAATACATCCAGCGTGCGCGTGCGTCGACGTAGCTCTGCGTTTTGGTACCGCGATCGACCGGGAAGTCGCCTTCGGCACGGACGCCGAACTCGATCGCGGTGGCGCCGACCGGCCACGTGCTTGCGACACCCGCGATCACGTCGAGCTCACTCGGCGCTAGTTTGCCGAGGCCATCCCGATCGCGATCGGTGAACATGTTGATGTCGATCGGGATCGAGAGGCGCGAGCCGATCAGATCGATGTCGAGATGGGGTGCGAACCGCAACAGTGCGTGGCCGGTATTGTCAGGTCGCGCGGCGTACGTCGGGTTGTAAACTGCAGCGCCAAACAACAGGCTGCCCG
>DASRXR010001142.1:0-2794 GCA_035687405.1 Polyangiales bacterium | reverse complement strand
AGCCCCTACCCTTCGCGCACGGACTGGCTTGCGAGTGCTGCTCCCGAAGCGTGTTGATCCGTGGATAGCGCCGGGCCTCGGCCTCGCGCTCCTCGCCGTCCTCGCCCTCGTCGCTCAATCAACCAGCGCACAAGACGTGGCCGTAACCTCGCACGGTCAGACGGTCACGCCCGCACGCTCGAGCGACGTCGCGCTCCACGGCCTGTCAGTCGACTTCGAGTTCCTGCCGGACCGCGAAGCGTTCCGCGTCAAAGCGGCCTTCGAGCTCGAGAACAAGTCGACCCGCGAGACTAAGCTCCAACTCGGCCTCGCCGAAGCACGCTGCGAGTCCGACTCCGACGAAGACGATCCCTGCGGCGATCCCACCGCCTTCCGCTTCGAGGAGCTCGCGAGCACGCTGCGCGGCGAAGCCCTGCCTGCCAAGCGGGGACGCCTCGATCCCAAACACGAGTGGACACCGGCGCTCGGCGGCATCTGGCTGTTCGACGCCCGACTCAAACCGAGCGAACGCGCCCCGATCGAGCATAGCTACATCATGCCGGCGGGCCCCGCAGCTGGCGGCGGCATGAGCGCCGCATTCGTGACGCGCACCGGCAGCCTGTGGTCCGAGCCGATCGACAAATCCGTGTTCACGTTCCTGCTTCCAGTGAACAGCTGCTTGGTCGTCGAGCCCGAACACATCGCGCGCCGCAATCGCCGGGTGGTATTGCGGGGCGGACAGCCCTGGCTGCAGCTGTCGTACGCGGCCCAGCGCTGGTCGCCCAAGTCTGACATCGCGCTGCATTTCGAAACCTGCGTACCGCCAAGGGACACCGAGCTCGCAGGCTGCACGCTGGTCGATGCGCTCGTGAGCTTCACGTACGGACCCTCACCCGACAACGAAACAGGCCCAATCACGCGAGACGAGCTGAAGAAGAAGCTCCAGCAACTCTCGAAGACCGAATTGCAAGCCTGCGGCAACATGGTTTTCGACGCCTACGCGAGCTACTACAAGCCCGAAGAGCTAGCGGTACTGGCGAACCGCCCAGCGGCCAAGCGCCACTACACGGGCCCACTGCTGACTGAAGACGACTGGAAGTGGGTCGGTTTAGTCGACGAAACTCTGACGGAACGCAGTGAGCAGAAGCCGCCACCGCGCCCGACGGCGCCGATTGGCGGCTGTGCAGCGGTACAATCGGGACGAGCATCGACAGGTGCGTGGGCGGGCTCAGTGGCTGTGGCTGTGCTGTACGCGCTGCGGAAGCGCGGGCGTCGACGAACCGGGCTACCGTACTCGCAACGCGCGAGCCACAGCCGCTGACTACAACGTAGGCGCGCGCGCCGAAACAGTGGTTGGGGTCAACGCAATCTGCAAATCGCGAAGAGCCTGGCCCGGCTTTATCTCTACCGCGAGCACAGCACTGCCTTGTGGCGCTACGACAGTGATCGCCAGTGAACCCGGCGGGATTTGTTCGATCGACCATCGGCCCCGTTCATCCGTGAACGATGTTCCGAAGCGCACATCATTCGACGTGCTGACCGCACTGAGATCGAATCGACTGACAGCAACGCCTTCCGCGTCGACGACGACGCCACTCGCCGTGCCCGGCGCCGTCAAAGTCAACGCGACCCTGCTTCCGACCGGGAGGTCTCGTTTGAGAACTGAGTACCCTCCGAGAGGGTGCTCCAAACGAACATCGTACCTGGCAGCGGGATCGAGTCCATGAATCTCGAACGTCCCGTCGCGCGCGGTCAGGCTGCGCTTCTCTCCGTTCAAGGAACGGATATAGGGCGGCAAATGAGGTGATTCCGCGGTCGCGTGTCTCGCACTCACCCATGCATCAGGGATTGGCGACCCCTCACCGTCTACTACATATCCTGTCAGACGCCCCTGATAGCCGCTGTACTCTACATCGAGAACTCGACGTTCATTCTTCGCAAGCAGTACATATGATTCGGCTTCTTGCGGAACTCGAAGCGTCGCGTTACGGCGATCGGACACGAATACTTCATAGCGACCGGGAAGGAGGTGCTTGAACACGAACTCTCCGCCTCCGATCGGCTGTGGACTGATGGGTAGTGCACTGGTCGGAGAATGCGCCTTCTCCTGCTCATCCACATCACGCATGGCGTACATCTCGATGTCGCTGAGCGGCGACCCAGAAGATGTCTTGAGTCGCAAACGAAGCTCGGAATCACTCAATGACGTAATCGTGACGGATTCTGAGGTTTCTCCCGGCGACAGCTCCACTTGCACGCTCTTTGTGTTTGGGAGGCTAAGTGCACTGACCGAGTACACACCTGGCACGAGACCTTTGAACTCATAACGGCCCTGCGGGTTTGAGGTGCCGCCCTGCACCGCTTCGTTCATGCCGTCATTTGATCGCACTACGTCGAGCGACAAGACTACGTCGCTGATCGGATTGCCCGACGTATCGACCGTTCTGACGTTCAACTGTTGTCCGGGATCGAATCTCCACTCGAGACCTACGACGTCTGTGTCACCGACCGTCACGATGCTCGGACCTTCCCTCAAGACACGCTCGGCACAGTCCGCCTCCACCCGATATCGCCCGGACGCGACCCCTTTTACGAGTATGGTTCCGTCCGGTCGTCCACGGCCGAAATACGCAGGCACGATCGGCACGATGGACCTCACATCGGGTTTCGGGCGTGCGGCACTATCTCCCGGTAACAGCCGCAAGGTTGCGTAGTCGCACGAACCATCCGAACCCTGAATAGTAAAACGGCCCCGTACAGCCGCGGCAGGCTCAACCATGATGACTACGTCGCGTGCCTGCACTCCCAGGTCCAA
>DASRXR010001141.1:0-20877 GCA_035687405.1 Polyangiales bacterium | reverse complement strand
CTATCGCGTTCTCGACCAACTCGGCCGCGGCGGCATGGCACGTGTGTACCGTGCCTACGACTCCACGGCGCAACGCGAGGTCGCGCTAAAAAGTTTGCTCCTTCCGGAACAAGCCGCGCAACACCGCACGCTGACGGCCATGTTCGAGCGCGAGTATCACACGCTCGCACAGCTAGCCCACCCACGCGTCGTCGAAGTCTACGACTACGGCATCGACGCTTCCGGGCCGTACTACACGATGGAGCTTCTCGATAGCGGCGACCTGCGTGAGCGTTCGCCCATGAAGTGGCGTACGGCCTGTGAGCTCTCGTTCGACGTGTGTTCTGCGCTCGCGTTGATTCACTCTCGGCGACTCGTGCACCGCGACGTGAGTCCGCGCAACGTTCGCTGCACGCCAACGAACCGCGTCAAACTGATCGACTTTGGTGCGCTCGCTCCCGTCGGACCTAGCAGTCAAATCGTGGGAACTCCGTCGTTCATCGCGCCGGAAACGCTGGACGGCGCCACGCTCGACGCTCGGACCGACCTGTACTCGCTCGGTGCAACCTTGTACTTCGCGTTGACAGGTAGGGCAGCGTATCCCGCGCGCGTGATCGCGGATTTGGTACACGCTTGGCGTGCTCGGCCCGCCCCACCATCGACCTTCGCGTCGGATGTGCCGAGGGAGCTAGACGCGCTCGTGATGGCGCTGCTGAACATCGATCCCTCGTCGCGACCGTCGAGCGCGTTCGAGGTCATGCAGCAGTTGGCGTCGATTGCGAACCTCGATCGCAACGAACCCGCGAGTGTTTCGCGCGCGTACCTCGTGACACCGACGCTGCAGGGTCGTGAGGATCTGCTCTCGATATTTCTTCGGCAGCTCGAATCGGCGCTGGCCGAACGCGGCAGCGGCTTTCTCGTCGAAGCCGGCCGAGGGCTCGGGCGCTCACGTCTACTCGATGCTTGCGTGGTCGAAGCGAAGACCGCTGGAGTAACCGTGCTTCGTGCGAGCGCGAGTGAGGGTCGATTCGCCGTGGCTCGTGCGCTATCGCAACATCTGATCGACGCTTGCCCGCAACTCGCGCTCTCGGTCGCGCGCGAGGAGCACGTCGTCGAGACTCTTTTCGAAGTGACGACCCCGAGCAAGCCGGCCGACAGCCCGGATCGGGTATCCCTCCGCAGCTGGAACTCAACACCGGCAGAAGAACTCGCGCTACAAACTGCGCTCGCACGTTGGTTTCTCGCTGTCAGCCATCGCCATCCGTTGCTAATCGCGATCGACGACGTGGATCGCGTGGACGCCGGTTCGCTCGCGCTGCTCGCGGCGCTCGCGCACCGTGCGCCGAGTCGCCGCTTGCTGGTGTGCGCGACTGCGGTGAGTTGCGTCGCTGGGAATGGCTCTGGGCTGGAAATCCTGAGCAGCCATTGCAAGGTCGTGACACTCCGGCCGCTGACGGCGGCGGAGACCGAAGCGTTGCTGACCTCGCTGTTCAGCGACGCGGCCAACCTATCACTGTTGAGCGCACGCGTTCATGCCTTGGCACGCGGACGCCCACGTGAATGTATCGCGCTCGCACAGCATCTCGTCGACAGCGGTTTGATCCGCTACGCATCAGGCAGCTGGACCCTACCTGAACAGCTGACTGATGCAGATCTGCCCGAGAGCATGGACGCAGTATTTCGGGAGCGCGTGAGGGCTCTGAGTCTTGTCGCACGCCGGCTTGGCCAAGCGCAGGCGCTTGCCACGTACGAGAGCTTCACCGCAGAGGACTATGCTCAGCTTGCGCCCGAGGTCGCACCGCAGCTCATACACGCACTCATCGCCGAGCTCGTGACGAACGAGATCACGAGTGGCGATGGGCGGGGCTACGTTTTGGCTCACGAGGCAATCCGCGGTGCGCTGCTCGCCTCGTTGGAGGAGACCGAGCGTCATGCCCAACATCGAGCGCTCGCAGAGTTGTACTTGCGGAAGGGCACGTCGCAACTCGCAGCCGTGCGGCACATGTTGGCCGCAGGCGCGGCGGAGCGCGCTCTGGAACTGCTCGGCGAAGTTTTGAGCGCAAGCTCCGAATCCAACGAACTAGCGAGCTCTTCGCAGATGACAGTCCCCGAGATCGCCCAGGTGTTAGTACAGGCCCACGACGCCGCGTTGATTCTCGGGTGGAAACCCCGGCCCCTGAACGAACTCCGCCGCTGGGTGTTGCTGCACAGCTCTGCCGACCCGAACACATTCAACCGGATCGCACCGCTCGTACTCTCGCAGCTCGAGCATGACTGCGGGCTCGAGTTCTACCGCAACGAAGACGACGCGCAGGCAGCGATGCAGCGGCTCACGAATGCGTTGCAACGGGCGAACGAGCAGTACGCGGCGACACCCGAACACGCGCGCGTCTACCGCGTAGAGGAAGCGATCAAGCATCTCGTAAATTACTGCGTCGCCTCAATCGCGGTCGGTGCAAATGCGCTGAACGTTCGCTTGCTTGCGACGCTACCGGGGCTTCTCGAACCGTTCGCTCCACTATCCCCACTGCTGCGTGCGATCTGGCAAAACACGCTGGCGACCATCGAGAGCCTCGGGCTCGCCCGTCCCGAAAACGCGCGTGCGCGATGGGTTGAACTCTATGCGCAACTCAGCGAGGTAAACGAGCAACAATTGCGGAACGTAACCCTCGTGCGCAACGCGGTGGCTTTCGGGGTGGGCGCGCTCGAAGCACAGCTCGGGCTCGAGAGTGCTGCCAACTGGGCTGAAATCTTGGATCGCGAGCCGACCCAACGCGTGAGCGCAATGTATCTGCGCAAGACTGTCTGCATGCTACGCGGCGACTTCGCGGGAGCGGAGAGCTTCAGGCGCAAGGCCGAAGTTCTGGGCCTCCAAGCGAGCGCGACTCAGATGTTCGCGAACCTGGCCGCGGTGGAGCTCAGTGTTCACGCCGCAGCGCGCGACATGATCGGTGTAAAGCGTATCCGTGACCGAATCGTCAGTTTGGCTTCCAAGCACCTGGGTTGGCGCGTCTACGAGCATTTGGCGGACGCAGTGTTCCAGCGTTTGCGCGGAGATCTCGCAGGCGCATGTGAAGCGTTCGAGTTGGCGATGCCGCTGTGCGAGCCCAATGCCGCCGATTCCAGCCGCGTGATCTCCGCGTGGCCGCGCGTCACGAGCGGGTACATCGAAACTTTGGTAGAGCGTGGACAATATGCCGAAGCCCAAAAACTCGGCGAGCAGGCTCTCGACAAATGCCGCGAGCACGGGATCGGCATTAGCCGATTCGAAATCGAAAGGGCCGTAGCGCTCGTAGAAGCCAAGCTGAATGATCACACCGCGGCGGCAGCGCGGTTGGAGCGCTTGATCGCAGCGCAGCGCGAGCTCGGAGTGTCAGGCCTGAATCTCGGGCTCATCTACGAAGCGCGAGCGCGCATCGCGATCTGGGCGGGCGATCATACGGCCGTCGAAACGTACACGCAGCTGACGGCGGGGCAGTATCGACCTGGCCGCGCGTCGTCGCTGGGCGCGCGTTACGAGCGCCTGATGCTCGAGGCGCGAGCCGCTGGTATCCGCAGCTTGCGACCCGCTGACGACGCGCTCGCTCACTTTACGAGCCCCCAAGTCGGGAACGACCACGTGACGGTGGCCACAACGATTGGTCAAATGTTGGATGCGATCGAGAATTCGGACGAGCGCGCGCGACATGCACTCCAAATGCTGTGCGAAGCGCACGGCGGCGCTGCCGGACATCTGTATGTAATGCGCAAGCAAGGGCTCGTGCACGCGGCCTCACACGCGGCGCTCTCGCCCTCGGCAATGTTGACTGCCTCGGTCATGGGTTTTTGGAATGATCAGCTCGAGAGCGGGGACATGGCGACTGCATTCGTGTCCGACGACGGTTCGCACGAAGTGTCGCTCCACGCTTCGTGGACGGACTCCGCAGACACCTCGTGGCGACCCGTTCTTTTGCAGTGCATGGCTGCTGACGCACACCGGCATGTGGGCGTCTTGGTCGTGACTGCAGCCAGAACCGTGACGTCGCCCATGAGTGCGAGTGAGGCCGCAGTCGCGGTTGCCGAGTATTTCATCCGAACCGGCGTCGCAATCGGAGTCGGCGCCTAACTCAGCGCTGAGGCTGGGAAAAAGAATTTCTTTCGCGCCGCCTCTAACAACTGTCTGCCGCGTTCGCGTGCGGGCGCGCGCGCCGCGGCCTCGGGCCGGAGCGTGAACGTTCGGCGGAGTCGCGCGCTTGCTACTCGAGCCGGCGTGACAGCGACCCGTTCTGGTAGAACGCGAGCGGGTGATCGTCGGGGTCGCGGAACTCGACCGACCAACCGCCCGGCGCCTCGGACACGGGAGTCACGACCTGCACGCCTTGCTGCACGAGCCTCTCCACCAGTGTGTCGATCCCGCCCTGTTCGAGCCCGAACACGATCTGAGGGGACGTGCCCGGCTTCGGATCGCCCTGGAAGAACAGCAGCTCGGATCCCGGGAGCTTGCAGGTCAGATAGCCCTCCTCGACCTGCAGCGTGACGCCGAGCGCATCTCGGTAGAACGCACGTGTGCGCTCCAAATCCGCGACCAGGAAGATGATCGCGATCCCATCGAACTTGTATTGAGTGGTCATGTGCTGGAGTTGCCGCGCCGAGCTGAAGTGTGAGCTACGTGGATGTCGATTCCGGAGTGTGGACGGCGATAATCAGAAGGTGCCCGTCTGGGTCGTGGGTGCCGAGCACCGATTGGGGGCGGCGGCGCAAGCTCTCGATCACTGTCGCCCGCGCGGGGCCGAGCGCGTAGACGGTGTTTCGGGTCACGACGATGCTGAGGCCGGACTCGGACGCGTCGCGCACGAAGCGCCGCAACAGGCTGAGCCGCTTGCGAAATGCGGTGCCGCTGAGGCGCAGGACCGAACGGATCTCGTCTGGGTTCAGATCGGCCGATGCGAGCGCGGCCAGCGCACGGACCGACGGCTGCAGCTGGGCGAGGAACTCGGCGGAGAACTGCCAGGGCGCTGGCGATGCTGGATTGGCCGAGCCGCCAGCGTCGCTCCAGCGGCTCTCGCGCCGACGTCGACGCCCTGCCACGCGCGCCTCGAACAGTGCGCGCCGGCGGAGTGCTCCGCGCAGCCAGGCTCGGCGATCGGGTAGGTCGAGATCGGAGACGCCGCGCTCGAGCGCTTGCAGAAACACGGTCTGGACGAGGTCGCCCGCGTCGGCGCGGTCGCGCGCGCATCGCGCTGCCACGCGCAGGCACTCGTCGTAGGCATCCCGCATGGGGTGAAATGTTAGCACTGCGTTTTGAGTTGTCAGCGAACGCGCGCGGGAGCTCACCGTCCGACGATCGAACGGATGCGCAGCTCTAGTTCTTCTCGCTGGTCGGTACGCAGCCGCTGGCACTCGCCTTGCGAGAGCACCGACGTACATCGCCTGCTTCGTTCTGCAGGCCGAAGAAGCAACTGCCTTGGAGGATGTGATGTTTCAAATCAAGACGCTCCTGCCTTTAGTCGCTGCGCTACTACTCGCCGCGTGCGGGTCGACTACGAGTTTTGTCTCTTCCTGGAAGTCACCGACTGCTCATCCGCTCGAGTTGAAGGGCGAAAAAGTAGCGGCAGTGGTCATGATGGCCGACAGCGGCTCGCGAAAGGCAGCGGAGGATATGCTCGCGAAAGAGCTGTCCGAGCGTGGTGTTGACGGCGTCGCCCTGTACCGGGTCACCGCCGGGACAAAACCGTCCGACGAAGCCCAAGTGCGCGCTGCCCTCGAGGAAGGAAACTTCAAAGGGGCCGTCGTCATGCATCCGGTCGGGAAAGAGATACAGACGCACGTCACGACCGACCCTGACTACGATCCGTTCTGGGGAGGCTACTACGCAGTCGGCTGGGGTTCGCCGTGGGTAGCACCTGTCGACGTGTATACGGATACGATCGTTTCGGTCGACACTCGGGTCTACTCGTTCGCCCAAAATCAGCTGGTGTGGGAAGGAAAGAGCAAGACCACAAATCCTAAAAACGTAGACGCACTCGTCGCGGAGGTGGCTTCGGCGACGGCCGATAAGCTCGATGATCTGGGTCTGCTCAAGGGGAACTGAGCCAGAGTGGCGACATGACAGAGAACGCCTCGCACGCGTTCGCCGCGGTCACGGTAATCGCAAGTCGACGCGCTGGCCGCGGTGATCGCTGTACCCGATGAAGAACTGACTGCGCTGGATCCTCCAGCTGTGGCTGACCCAGATGTGATCGATGTCGAAGAACGGCATTCGCATGGATGCCGGCCAGGTGCCTCGCCAGTGGCCCGACCAGAGAGAGGCGAGCCGATAGCCGCCGCCCGCAGCTGCAAGCGCATCGAAGCCCAGGAAGCGTGCTGGCGTGTTGAAGTCGCCGAGCACGACGTCGACGGGCGCACCTGCTCGGGCGCGCGCCGCTACAAGCTGCGCAGCTTGCCGGATGCTCGGCGAGCGGGGCGATCGAGGCGAGCTTTGCAAGTCGACGACCAGCGCACGGAACATCCGCGAGGGCAGCCCTACCTCGAACAACACTGCGTGTCCGTTGAACAGCGCCCACTCAGCTCGCTTCTGCACCGGGTAGCGAGAAAGTAGGGCGAGGTTGTACGCGTACGAATAGTTGCTTGTGTCAGTTGCCGCCGCAATGGACCAGCCGGGATGCCGCTTGGCCCAGGCACGCTCGAGGGCGAACGTATTCGGTGCCTCACTGAGGCACGCGATGTCCGGGTGCTGACCGTCGATCCCATCCAGAACGCGCTCGAACGTCTCCCGATTCCATCCGCCCCATTGCGTGTTCCATTGCACGATGCGTAGCTGACTCTCGGACGATCCCGACTCCGGCGCTTGCGCCGGCCGCCACTGCCAACTCAGCGCCAGTGCACCGCAGCCAATGGCGAGCGCTGTGAACAGCCAGCGTATGCGAAGCGCACGCCCGCGCAGCACCGCATCCCAGCCGATCGTGACGAGCACGATCGGCAGCACCGGCACGAACATGATCAACGCGAGCACCGCCGTCCGATCGCGCAGCAAATGCCCGAGCATCGTGACCGCCAGCGCGCCCAACAGTGCGTAGGTGACAGTAGCTCGAAGCAAGGCAGGAATTAGAGCACGGATTCCTGCTCCGGGAGTAACTTGCATGCAGTTGACTGCGCGAGGCGACCAAACCGAGCTGGAGTGGGAGACACGCGGGAAGGTCGCAGTGCCGCTCGTGGGCGCGCTGCTCGACTACGCGCTCGGCTACGTCCTCCAACGCTCATTCGAGCGCACTCTGCGGTGGATCAAGGAAGACCTCGAGCGCACGGCTGCTTACACGAGCGCTGACACACAGCACGAACAGGCGTAGCGCCAGGTGAGCTGGCGCGTCAGCTGGGCTCGTGCGTCACAGCTCACGCCCGCCTTCCTCACCGAAAGTCGCGAGAATCGATGCGGCCGGCCGGGAGATCCGCCGCACGCGTGAGCCGCGGCGCGTCCACAGAAATGCGATCGTCCCAGTCTTGCGGCAGGCGCTTGTTCGCGACGGGTTCGGGCGTGGGCGGCGGTGCCGGGTTCCAGCGCTTGTCGCGCAGCACGACTGGGCGCTTGGAATTCTTGGTTGCGGCGATGCGCGGCCCAGTGGTGTGATTGCTCTCTGTCGCGTTCGCAGGCGCAGAAACCGCCTGAATCGCGCTCAGCGAAGTCTCGACACCAGGAGCCGGAGCTTTCACTGCAACCGCCGGCGGCGCGGCCAGGTTGGCCGCTGTCGGCTGCGATCCCGCGCGAGCGGTCGATGCGCTCTCGGCCCGCCGCCCGCGCAGCACCAGCACACCCAAGCCCGCACACAGGACGAGCGCGACGGCAGCGATGATCACTCGGGCGCGTAGGCGCTGCGGTGCGGCTCGCAGCGGCGCGGGTTGAATCGTGTTCGAGTCGAGCGTGCGGATGTCGAGTGCCGAAGGCCCGCTGCGTGACATCGCGTTCACGCGCGCCGACGTAAAGTCACCGGCGCTCAACGAGCTGTCGACTGATGCGCGCGTGATCCGGAAACGCACGCCGCCCGCGAAAGGTTCAAGCGCCAACGCCAGGCTCTCGATGTTGGGAAATCGCGCCTCGGGCTCGCGCGCCATCGCGCGCTCGATCACCGCGACAATCTCAGGGTGCAAGTCGGGGTTGCGATCGGACGCACGCGGCGTTGGCTCGGTCGCGATTTTGACGATCAACTCGTTGTAGGTCTCGGCATCGAACGGCCATTGACCTGTCAGCGCTTCGAACAACATCACGCCGAACGCGTAGACATCGGTGCGAGCATCGACCTCGCGCGCGCCACGCACTTGTTCCGGCGACATGTAGTAAGGTGTCCCGAGCACCGCGCCGCTGTGTGTGATCGCCAAATCACGCACTTCGTCGGTCGTGATCTTGGAGATGCCGAAGTCGAGCACTTTGGGCTCGAGCTCTTCGCCCTCTTCATTGCAGCACAGGAAGATGTTGTCGGGTTTGAGATCGCGGTGAATCACAGCGTGCGCATGGGCCGCGGCGACGCCGCGCAGCGCGGGTAGCAACAACGCGATCGCCTCTTGCTCACTCAGCGCGCCCCGCGCCATGCGTTGCGCCAGCGTTTCGCCGCGCAGATATTCCATCACCAAATACACGGAGCCGCTCTCGCTGCCGACGTCGTAGATGTCGACGACGTTGGGGTGCGCGATCCGCGCGGTCGCGCACGCCTCGCGGATGAAGCGCTCGCGCGCGCCCTTGATTTGCCCGAGCGCCGGCAGCATCCATTTGACTGCAACGCGCTTACCGCTGACTTTATGCGTGGCCTCGTAGACGGCGCCCATGCCGCCGCAAGCGATCAAGCGTTCGACGCGATACTTGCCTCCGATCAGGCCGCCGGGCTCCGGCATCGCGCCCTGCTCGAGATCATCGAGCGCATCATCCAAACCGCGTTCGAGCTCGGATGCTCTGAACAGTGGTCCGGAGCTCGACAATTTTCTGAACTCGCTCTCAGTCATTGCGCAGTCCTCGTCCCCTCGAGTTTGTCGCGATCACCAGTGAGCCGCGCACCTGGCCCACTGAAGCTCACTGCCATCTTACGTGTTCGGTCGCGCTGCTAAGTGAAGCGCAATACAACGTTTGGCGTGTGACCTTTGATATGAAGAAGGTTATGGTTGCGCCTGTCAGTCCAGATGCGCAAGCACCCAAGGTCGCGGAGGCAGATATGCATCGCCGGCGTTCACTGGTGTGGTGTTTAGTCTGCAGTGGCTGTTTGGTCGCGGAGATGACTGTTAGAGGTGGGGTGACCGCGCGCGCGCAATCCACACCTTCGCCTACAACGGTATCCGCGAGTGCTTACGACCGTTTCATTGAAGACGGGCTGCAGGCCTATGACGCGGGACGAGTTGCTGAAGCGCGCACGGCCTTTCGGCGCGCGCACGAGCTGGATCCAACGGCGCGCACGCTGCGAACCATCGGTATGTGTTCGTTCAATCTCGGCGACTATGTCGACGCGGTCTGGAACCTCGAGCGCGCCCGGGCCGACACGCGCAAACCGTTGACCGACGAGCAGCAAAAGCAAGTGTTCGATTTGATCGTGAGGTCCAATCGACACATCGGTCGCTTTCGGGTGCATCTCGATCCACCCGAGGCCAGCGTGTTGGTCGATGGTCGCGCAGCCTTACTACTCGATCAGACCGAGTTGCTCTCGGAGGCGGGCATTCATGACATCGAAGCGCGCGCTTCGGGGCATCAGACCTCGCATAGCCGATTGAATGTGGAGGGTGGCGATCGCACCACGCTGGTACTGAATCTCGCGCCAGACACGGCGAGCTCCGCGATCGCTCGCGCCGGTGCGAGGTTGCCGGAACCGCTGCTGTCCAGCTCGGAAGCACGCGCACCGGCCGAAACCGCGAGCCACGGGGGTTCTCTCCAATCGACCTTGGGTTATGTCAGCCTTGTCACCGGCATCGCGAGCTTGATCGGATTCGGTGTGACGAGTGGCCTGGCGATCGGCGACAAGGGCACGCTCGAGGATCGTTGCCCGAACGGCACGTGCGGCATGGCCGAACGAAGCACGGTGGAGCGCTATGATGCGTTGCGCACGGCGTCCACGACCACTTTGATCGCGGGCGGCGTCTTCACCGTGCTCGGCGGCGCGTTGCTGCTGACGCGCCCGTCGGAACATCAGCGCACTGCACAATCGAGGCTGGAGCCCATGTTGGGTCCTGGATCCGTGGGTCTGCGAGGTCGACTATGACGGGCGGAGCTCTGCGTCGGGATGTCGCCTTGAGCATCGTGCTCGGGGTTGCAGCCGCGAGCTGCGTGCTACCGGGTTACGAAGTGTCGGGCGATCAGGGGATCATGAGCTCGAACGGTGTCGACGCCGGGAGCAATGCGCTCGAGGCCATCGTGACAGGCGCCGACGGCGCGTGTGGTGAGTGCCTGGCGAGCCAATGCAGCGCCCAGCGCTTGGCGTGCGGGGATGCGTGCAAAGATCTCAAGATGCCGATCTCGCCGGCGATGGAACTGTCCACTGACGCCGACGCGTTGCTGCAATGCATGGTCGAACAATGTGATGAGACCTGTAACGTGCGCTGGGGCTGTGTCGATAAGTATGTTTGGCCGAACCTGCCCGACGCATACAACGTCGTACTGCGCATCGTCGATCCGCTCTCGAATCAAGGCATCAAAGACGTATCGGTGAGCGCGTGCCAGGGCGTCGATCCGGGTTGTGCTCTCGGTGGCGGCCTCAGCAGCACAGGCACGACGGATGACACCGGATACGTGACGCTGCAGTTGCAATCGGGCTTCTTCGGTTACTTTTTGATCGACGCCGGTCCCGCCTATTTTCCGGTGATCGCGTATTCGAGTCAGCCGATGTATCGGGTCGTGACCAGCTTCACACTCAACATTTTCCAGCGCAGCTGGCTCAGTGTGCTGGCGACAATGCTGCAATCCGAGGTTCATAGCGACGCCAGTCACATCATCTTTCGTGCGCAGAACTGTTTGCCTGTGCGCTTCGCCGACGCGACTGCGGCTACGAGCGCGTACGCGTCCGGGGTGACGGTTTCCTACAGTCGCGCCGGCGCCCACTCGACGCGCGTGTTCTATACGATCGGTGGCCTGATGGTCGATCCGGCGGCGTCCGGGACCACACTACAAGGCAACGGTTATGGTGGTGCGTTCAACTTGCCGGTGGGGCAGACATCGATCGTGGGATCGCACGCCAGCATCGACGTCATCAATGCGGGTCTGCCGCTGCGCGCCGATGCTCTCGGTTTCTTGTTCTTGGTGCCGAACGCGCGCAACTGAGCGTCGTAGATGACGCTCTGCGACGTGTCGAACGCCGCGGCGCTCACAGCTTGACGTCGATTGCGGCGACGACGTTGCGGGCTTTTTCGCGCGCTTGCTCGACGTTTGCGCCGAGTGCGAGGCCGACGCCCATACGGCGAGCCCCGCGGATCTCGGGCTTGCCGAACAACTTGAGGTCCGTGTCTTCCGCCTGGAGCGCGGTGTCCAGGTTGCCGTAGCGGATCTCAGCCGAGTCGCCTTTCACGACGAGTGCACAAGAAGCCGCTACGCCATGGCGGCGAATCGCGGGAATCGGCAGGCCCAGAATCGCGCGTGCGTGCAGCGCGAACTCGGAGAGGTTCTGCGAGATGAGCGTGACCAGTCCCGTGTCGTGTGGGCGGGGCGAGACCTCGGAAAAGTAGACGTCGTCGCCTTTCACGAACAGCTCGACGCCGAAGATGCCTTGCCCGCCCAACGCGCTCGTGACGCGTTCGGCGATGCTGCGGCTCTTCTCCAGCGCAGCGCTCGACATCGGTTGCGGCTGCCATGATTCGCGGTAGTCGCCGTCGATCTGGAGATGCCCGATCGGATCGCAGAAGCTGGTGCGCAGCGCGCCACCCGCGAGGTGCCGCACGGTGAGCAACGTGATCTCGTAGTCGAACGCGATGAAACCCTCGACGATCACACGGCCCGCGCCGGCGCGCCCGCCTTGCTGCGCGTAGTTCCATGCCTGCTCTAGAGCGGCTTCGCTCTTGACCACGCTTTGGCCCTTGCCCGACGACGACATGACTGGCTTCAGGACGCATGGGAAGCCGATACCCCGAGCCGCACGCGCGAGGTCTTCGAAGTTGTCGGCGAACGCGTACGGCGACGTGGGCAGCCCGAGCTCCTCGGCGGCCAGGCGGCGGATGCCTTCGCGATGCATGGTTAGCCGCGCCGCACGCGCGGTGGGGATCACGCGGAAGCCCTCGTCCTCCAGCTTCGCCAGCTCGTTCGTGGCGATCGCTTCGATCTCGGGAACGATCAAGTGCGGCCGCTCGTGTTCGATGACCGCGCGTAGCGCCGCGCCATCCAACATGTCGATCACATGCGCGCGATCGGCTACCTGCATTGCGGGCGCGTGTGCGTACCGATCGACGGCGATCACCTCGCAGCCGAGCCGCTTGAGCTCGATCACCACTTCTTTGCCTAGCTCGCCTGCGCCGCAGAACAGCACCCGCGTGGCGTTGTCGGAATACGGTGTGCCGAGAGTCAGGCTGCGTTCGAGCATGTTCGTCCGTGGGTGGATGGTCCGGTGGCGCGCGGATTGTCGACAGCTCGCAGGACTTCGGCAAGCGTTATGTGAGGCTTGAGTTCGACGCCCGCGAATCGACTCAAGCTGCCGCAGCGGGCGCCGAGGTGCGCGCACCAGTTCGGATCAGCGCGCGCAGCCGATCCGCTTGCTGTCGACCACGAGGTCGTCGAACCAGATATCTTCCGCGACCGGGAAGCTGCCGTATCGATCCACGCCGAACATCAGCGTGTCGATATTCGACGCTGGCCATCCGTCGTGACGCAGCGCCATGATTTCCACGTCGTTGAGATACGCCTTGACGTTGCCCGCCGCGCTGTCGAGCTCGTACTCGAGGCAGAACCACTGGTCGAAGGGTGGCAGCATCTTCGTGTCCTGCGAATCGTCGCTCTTCGAGTAGTGATTCTGGATGAGGCCACCGCTCCAGATCCCCAGCGCGTACTCGCCGTAGGGAGTCGCCCCCTGCGCGTAGATCAAGCGGCTGTGCCTATCACCATTGAAGAGAGATGTGGCCATCGCGCCGGGGATGAAGATGAACGCTCGCGCGAACAGCCCGGCCTTCAGCGCCGGAAAGGTGGTGGACTCGGTGACGCCCACGGTCGTGTCACTGCCGCTGTCGACATGGACGTGAACCGAATATTTGCTGCCGCGGTTCGCGCGCGACGAGTCGAGCACCACCGTGCCTTTGGACTGCGTCAGCTTCCAGAGCTTCGTATCGAGCGCGCCACTCTCGAAATCGTCACACAGCGCGAACATCGAGCCCGCGCATCCCGCGGTTTGCGGAACGTCGACGCTCGCGTCGCTACCAGCGGCAGCATCCCCGCCGGGGCTCGCCGCGTCGCGGGCGACTTCTCCCCGCGCAGCATCGACTGTCGAAGCGTCCGGTACTAACGCGGCGCCGCCGGCGACTGAACTATCGATGCCGCCATCGCGCATCGGCGGGCGTCCGATTCCTGAGGCACCGCTGCTCTGGGATCCACCGGTGCCGGCCAGTCCCGCCATTCCGCTTTCATTGCGCGGTGCGGGGCTACCACCACTACCACCAGCGGCTACTGCGTTCGCTCCGCCGGCAAGCTGGGGGGTGACGACGCTGCCGGGGGCGCAAGCTGGCAAGCCGCAGGCGAGGCCGAACATTGCAATCAATCCTAGCCACGATGCCCGCTTCGAATGAACCACGTCCTGTCAGTGGTTCTGGAACGCTCAGAAGTGGTCACAGCCCGTGACCCGGGTCGCGAGTGTCGACCGCGAATGCACCTCGCCTGAGCTCCGCCTCCCAGGCGGAATACTTTTGCCTTCGCGTCGGGCGAATCCCCCGCGACGGGAAGGGCGATCCGACCCGCAGTTCCTTTTGCAACGCCCTTTTCGAACAGGCTCTCGGCGAGGATGTTGTTGAACGCCTTAATCACCGGACGTTCGATATGGTGCGCGACCCATTGGCTGTCGAGCATGCCTTGCTCGATCGCAGGGATGCGGCCGTCGCGAAGCTCCGGATGGTAGTTGCCGATGTCGATCACGACGACGCCGTCTGCCACGTTCGCAAACAACGTTCGCGGAAGATCAGCGACCGCCTTCGTCGGGATCGCGAGGACAACCATCTCTGCGGCTCTGGCAGCTTCGACAGTCGCAACCGGCGTGGCACCGATCTCGGCCGCCGACACGGTCAGGCTTGCCGGTCCTCTCGCGTTCGCGAGAGCGACGCGATGGCCGAGCCTTCCGAAGTGGCGTGCAAGTACGACTCCCATGCTTCCAGCGTCGATGATTCCGATTCTCATGTGGACTCTTCCCTTCATCGACTCAAACGACTGCGCGCCTCGAGCTCTGGTTTAGCGCCGGGCATCGGACCGGTGTGAGTTACAAAGCTGGCGTGATTCCGCAGTCAGTTACAGACGGCCCTGCTTGGCCGAAATCGTGGGATCATCGTCCTTGTTGCCAACCACTTCGGGCTTCCGCTCACGAGTATGCGAGCAAGTCACAGCCTTCTCGGCATCGGACTCGCAGCCCTTGCGCTGACCGGCTGCCGCGGCGACGTGACGGTTGCACCTGCGAAGATCGATCCTGCGGCGACAGCGCAACGACAACGAGAGTTCGTCGTTGCGATGAAACCGCGGCGCGAGGGTCGGCCGGTGATCGCCGTCGTCGCTCGGAATGCAGACACGGAGACAACGGATCTTCTACTCACGCATGGAGCTCTGCAGCGCGCCGATGTTGCAGACGTGCAAGTGGTCGCTCCGCGTCGCGGACGCGTGTCGCTGTACCCAGCACTCGAAGTCGATGCGCCGGAGGATTTCGCCAACTTCACAAAGGCACATCCGAACGGCGCGGACTACGTGGTCGTTCCGGCGATGAGCGACGACGCCGATCCCGAGATCACGGCTTGGCTGCAGCAGCAATCGAAGTTAGGTGCGCGCATCATCGGTGTTTGCGTCGGCGCGCTCGTCGTAGGAAACGCTGGTTTGCTCGACGGCCGTCGCTTCACGACGCATTGGTTCTATCGCAGCAACTTGCTCGACAAACACCCGACCGCGAAGTACGTGCCGCATCAACGGTACGTCGTCGATGGCAACATCGCGACGACGACCGGTATCACCGCTTCGGTGCCGACCATGATCGCGCTCGTCGAAGCGATCGCTGGGCGCGAAAAGGCGCAGCGAATGGCTGCGGATCTAGGCGTGGATTCGTGGGGCCCCGCACACGACAGCTCGCAGTTCGGCCTCAACGCGAGCCGGCGCTGGAACTACGTGCTGACGAAGCTCGCGTTTTGGAGCCACAGCGACTGGACCGTCCCGGTGCAGGACGGCATCGATGACATCTCGCTCGCTTTTGCGGCGGATGCATGGTCGCGGACGGGTCGAGTCAGCGTGGAAGCCGCAGCGTCGAAGCCGGTGAAGTTGCGAAGCGGCTTGATGCTCGCAGCGGCACCGGGTGACGACGACAATCCGAGGATGCCGCTGACGGCAGCGTTGAAGCCGGTGCAGCAGCTGGATAAAACCTTGTGCGAGATCCGCGACCGCTTCGGTGTTGCGAAAGCCGATCGCGTGATGATGGAGCTCGAGTACCCGGCCAACGCAAGTGCGTGTGCGCGCTGAGACATCCCGCAAACGCCAGGCGGCCGGATTACGTCAAACCCGTTCGAGAATCACGATCGGAATCTCGCGCGAGGTTTTCGCCTGATAGTTGTCATAGGCCGGCCAAATCGCCGCCATGATCTTCCACAGGCGCGCTTTCTCGTCGCCTTCTGCGGTGTGTGCTTTCGCCTGGAAGCGATCCGCTTTCACTTGAACCTCGAGGTCCGGCTTCTCGTGCAGGTTGACGTACCAGTCGGGGTGCTTCGGCGCGCCGCCGTACGAGGCAACGACCACGTATCGGTCTCCGTCTTTCGCGTAGATCAAAGGCGTCGTGCGGGGTTGACCCGAACGCCGACCGGTGGTCGTGAGCAATAGCGTGGGTACGCCTTCCCAGATATGCCCATCTTCGCCGTTGCTCTCGCGGTAACGCTCCACATGGCGCTGTTGCCAGCCCGGCGCAAAAGTTTCTTTGGTCGTCATGGACTCGATATAGCACGCGGCAACGGCGTCTCGCGAGGCGCGTTCACGTGTCCAACACGCGTCGAGCACGGGCCGATCTCACGAACCATGTGCGAAGGTGTTTTCGCACGCGCTGTGCTTCGCTGACGAAGCGTGCGTTTGGCTTCGATGTCTTTGCCGTGCGTGCGCTGCCGGATCACTTGCGCGCCGAGTGATCGCGCCGAACATCACGCACTCGAGCCTCGGCCGCACACGCAAGTCGAATTCGGCTGCCGCCATCAGCTGCAAGCGCTCGAGCTGCTGTCGACTGAAGTCGAACAAAAGCACGAGCACGCCAGTCTGGACTCTCAGCCAAACCGAACCTCAGCGCGCTCGCATCCGAGTCAACGCTCGCTGTCCGTGCGTTCGGTTGACGTTGGCGCGCTAGATAAGCCCGATCGCGAGTCACGCGATGTGCGCCGTCCACTCCGCCCTCGGGCCGCTGCACACATTCATGCTGCAGCCGTGAGCTGCATGACCACCATCGCGGCACTCACGATCGAGATATGCGAGATCCAATGGCATCAGTGGTCGTCCGCAACGGGCGGCTTCGCGCGCGCGCGAGCACCAGTTACGCCGCGCTTTGCTCCCTCACGTTCTGGATGTGTGCGTGTTCAGAAGGTTACTCCGCGCGCACGGCGCAAGGTTTGACCGCCGCGCCACCTGTAGTCGCGGGCCAAGTTGGCGCGACCGCTGGCCAGCCGGTCGCCGGCTGCATGAGTTGCGCAGGCGCAATGCTACCAATGGCTGGCCTCGGCGGGCCAGCCGGAACACCCGCGCCAGCCGGTGCGCCTGCAGCTGGTAGCGGCATCGCGGGAAACGCCGTCGCCGGAGCATCCGGTACTGCAGCTGCCGGCGGTCGCGGTGGTGCTGGTGCGGGCGGTGCGGGCACGTCCGGTGCATCCAGCGCCGGCCGCGGTGGTGCTGGTGCGGGTGGCGCGGGCACGTCCGGTACTGCAGCTGCCGGCCGCGGTGGTGCCGGTGCCAGTGGCAGCGGAGGCCGATCCGGCAGCGGGTCCTCCGGCCGCGGTGGCGCGGGTGGAGGCGCAACACCAGCGCAATGCCAAGCATCCACCTGCCCCGACTGCTCGGGCCTCGAGAATCCTTGCTGCCAATCGAACGGAATGTGTGGCTGCCGTCTGTTGCTCCTCTGCAACTAACTCGTGCGTCGGTCCAATCGCGCGTGCGAATCGAAGTGCGGCTTCGGCTACGACCGAGGAGTAGTCCGCTCGAGCAGCCGGTCTGCGATACTTCACGTGAACAGCTCGGGCAGCTTTCCGGAGATTTCCCCTAACGTGTCGGTGGCTACTCCCGCCGCGTTCATGGCGCTAATCAGAACCTGCACCGGATGACGACCGGTGGCCTTGAGGTGTTTCCCCGGCTTGAGACCGCCGGCGCGGCCCGCGATCAACATCGCCATGTTCTCGCCCGAATGCGGCTCCCCATCGTCCCAGCCGCCCTCCGGTAAGAAGACCATGACCGTGTTGTCGAGCAGACTGCCCGCGCCTTCGGGCGTGTCGCGCAGCTTGGCCACGAGGTAGGCGAAGTGTTTGATGTGCCAGGCAAAGGCGTCAGCTTTGTCTTCATCGCTGCCCGCACCGTGCCCGAGCTCGTGCACGTCGGTCTGTTGGATGCCGAGCAACGCCTGCGTATCGATGAAGCATTGCGCGAACGTATACGCGAGCGTCGCCGAACGCGTGAGGTCGCACGTGAACGCCATGTGCAGCAGATCGGACATGACGCGCGCACGTTTTTCTTCGTCCGCATAGCCGAGGTAACGCGGGATGTCTCCCTCCACCGTGCCACGCTGCGTCTTGCGAACAGCTACGTCCTGTCCCGGATCGCCGATGGGCATGCAGCCGGCCGTCGTCCCCACCGCCGGGATCTCGGAGATGCGGCGCTCCAGGTCGCGAATCTCATCGAAGTGCCGCTCCACGCGCCTTCGGTCGGCCGAGCCCAGCCGTCCGAGCAGCACCTGCGCGCGCTCTCTCACGAGATCGAGGATGCTCTTATCCTGGTCCAGCAAGGCTGTGCGCTTGGCTGCCTCGGCCGGATCGCTCGCCGCAAAACCGGTGAACAGCGAGTCGAACGCCAGACGCGGACTCGCTTGAGGCTCGTTCGCTTGCAGCTTCCCAGTCGCTGCATCACGCCGGTACGAGATGATGCCGAAGGTGCCATCATTTTCGCGATAGACCTCGGGCTGTACACGCAGCTCGAGCGATCGAAAACGCGTGTTGCCCGCAATCGCATCGGCGACCACTTGATCGGAGGTGACGCCCTTCGCGACTGGGTCTCCGTGACCGAGCGGATTGCCGGGTGCCGCAGTTCCGGAAGCGCGCATCCCCGATACGAGTGGTCCCAAACTGCTCGAGTGCCACCTTCCAGTCCAGCCGCCTGCGCCGCTCGCGGGAAGTCGCAACTCGGAGACCACGCTCACGTCGTTCTTCACGCTGCTCAACGGTGCGAGCGCGCGCTTGACGTCGTAACCGGGCCCGACGGTATTCGGCACGATCAGCTGCGGGTTGCCGACGGACAGCCCGCCGAACGTGACCAGATAGCGCTTGGGTGCCGGCATCGGCTGGGCACGCGCAGCTGTAGCGAGCATCACTTCGAGCAGCGGCAACGACACGGCAGCCCCTGCGATACCTTTCAAGGCCGCGCGACGGGGCAGAGTGAATCGCTTCATGGATCGCACCTTCTTCTAGAGCTCATCGACGCTGCGGTTGCGAAAACCCTCGCTCGAAACCCAATCGAGCACGACCTGCCGAAGCTGTAGGCCAGGCCCGCCGCGCTGCTCGAGCGCTTCGAGCATCGGCGCATCTTCCGTGGGGCGCGGGGCGCGGCCCACGCCGAGTTGGTAGACGCGTTGGATCAGGCAGCTCGTCAGCTCGCCGGATTGCGCGAGCAATGCGCCGAGCTGTGCAGGTCCGCGGAAAGCACCGACGCCGCTGAGGTCGCCTGACCCTTCGATCACACACTGCGGCTTGCCGGTGTCATGTTCGCGATAGGCGCCGCGATGGTCGTAGTTCTCGAGCCCGAAACCAACTCCATCCATCAGTGCGTGACAGCCGGAGCAGCGGGCTTCCTTGCGATGCGCGGCATAGCGGTCGATCTTGCAGTCGTTGCCGCTGGTGGCGGCAGGGGGCTGGTCGGCCATTACGTCGTTCGGCGGGGGTGGGATCGGCGTGCATGCGAGCCGCTCCTGAATGAACTTCCCTCGCCGCGTCGGGCTGGTGTCGGTCCCGTTGTATCCATTGGACAGCAAACTGCCGTGGGACAGAATGCCGCGGCGCTCTGCGGTGTTGTAGCTGACCCAGCCGAAGCTCGGGCCGGTGTTCGGCAATCCATAGATCGCGCCGAGTTCAGCGTTGGCCCAGGTCTCGGTTGCAGTGAAGAGATCGAGCCACGGGCGTTGATCCTGAAACACCACGCGCCGCACCAGCGCATCGGTTTCCTGGCGCATGGCCGCGTTGAGCTCGGGTGCGTTCGGCAGCGTGTCGTAGCCCATCCACAATGCATGAAAGCGCAGGATGCGACGCTGCCCACGCTCGTCCGCGAGCATGCGCTCGGCGGTGGCGCGCACATCGCGGTCGGAGCGCAGCGCGCCGTTTTGCGCTTGATCCAGCAACGTGTCGTCGGGGTTCTCGCCCCACAGAAAGTAGGCGAGTCGCGCTGCGGTTTCCCAATCGTCGAGACGGTTCACTCCGGGGCGACCCGCAATTGGCTGCCCGATCTCGACCCGGTATACGAACTCGAGATCCTGCAACATCGCGCGCGCGACCATGCTGACCGCGGTGTAGAAATCGTTGGTGGCTACGGCAAACGGCTGAAAGCGGAGATAGCCTTGCACCTCGGTGTCGGCGAGCGGCCGGCGTAACGCGCGGCGTCCGAAGCGGCGGATGAAATCAGTCAGGCATTGTGTATCTGCGGCGCCGGTCGGCGAGCAGCTCACCAGTTTCGAGCGCAGCGCTTGATCGGCCAGTGTCTTCTCGAGTGCGCGCTCCGCGACCGCCTTGAGCCCGTCGACTAGGGCTTTGGAAGGCACTTGCAACGTGTAGTCGTTGTCGAAGGGCGTGAACGAATCCGCGGGTAGCAGCTCCACGTCCGAGGCCACGTCGACACCGAGCAACGCTCGCAAGGTGGCGCGGTATTCCTCGCGCGACAGTCGTGTGATGCCGTTGGCACCGAAACCGAGCGCGCGCGAGTCGCCCGCGGCTGGTGGGACGTTTGCGCCTGGACCTGTCGCTGAAGTCGCGGCACTGCCGGCGACGGGTACGTTCGACGCGTCCCCTGGCGTGGTCTCCTGAATGCTTCCGGAGCACGCCGTGCTTGTCATCAGCGCGAGCAGTGCGATCAGTAGCCCTGCACGGTCAAAGCTTCGCGCGGCCATCCTCTGCCTCCTATTTGGTGACCGGTCGCGGGGAGCCTGCTGCCCCAAGCGGCCACCAGTTCGCAGCGGACGCTCATGTGGTCAGTGGCAAGCGATCGCCGAAAAGTGGTCAGGGGACCGGCCGCCGACGCTCTGATCTACAGCCGCTATCCGCACGCTTACGGGCAATCGGCCGCGCTGCTAGGCAGTGCTGGGGCCCCTTGGTCGCTCCAGTTCACGAGCAACGTTCGATCAGCGACTGCAAGCTTGCCATTCATCTTGGGCGGCATCGGGCGCACCGTGTCCTGCACTCGCACCGCGACCAGCTCATGAACCTTTTTGCTCGGGTCGGTGACTGCTGGCCCGTGAAGATCCGACCAAGTCACCAAGTGCATCGGCGCGCCGAGGTTCAGCGTCTCTCCATGGCAGCTGT
>DASRXR010001140.1:0-4022 GCA_035687405.1 Polyangiales bacterium | reverse complement strand
CGCGGTATTGTGCGTGCGCTCGATTTGCTCGCGGTCGCGATCGATGTGGGACATGGCGCGCCTCAGTTCGGAATCACGCGAACCGGCTCGCCTTCAGCGAGCAGCGTCGCACCCATCGAGACCACGCGTTCGTTCGGTTTGAGCCCTTCGGCGACGACGACGACGTTGCCGACGACGTCGCCGAGCTTCACGTCGCGCATGCGTGCGACCTCTTTGCCTTTGGTGGCCTCGACCACGAACACCGAAAAGCCGCGTGGATCGCGCGGCGAACGCACGACCGAAGTGAGCGGAAGCACGAGCGCGGGGGATGCGACGGCCTGCTGAGGCACTGACAGCTTCGCGATCATCCCCACGTGCAACTGGTTGCGTGGATTCGGAATCGTAGCTTCGATTTCGAACACGCGGCTCTTCGGATCGGCGCTCGGCGCGATCCGCGAAATCGAGGCTGCATACTCACCCGGCACCGCGTCGAACGTCACGCTCAGGTTCCCGCCGGGCTTGAGCTTTTCGACGAGCCGATCCGGCGCGCCAAACAGCAATTTCACGCTGGTGGTATCGGCGATGACCAGGCCGACCGTACCGGGACCGACGAGCGATCCGACTTCGATCGGTCGCTTCAGAATCACGCCGTCGATCGGCGCGCGCATCGTGCAATCGCCCAAATCCAGCTGCGCCTCTTGAATGCGCGCTTTGGCGCTCTCGACGCGGGCGGCTGCAGTTTCGAGCCGGGCGCTCTGCGCGTCGACCTCGAGCTTGGCAACTGCGTTCGACGCGGTGAGCCTTTGCGTACGATCGTAGTCGAGCTGTGCTTGCTTCTGGAGCGCGACCGTTTCCGAGAGTCCGGCTTGGGCAGCGGCTACCTTCTGCTGGTAGTCGCCCTCGCGTACGACCGCGAGCAAGGTGCCCTTCGTGACGAAGTCGCCTTCTTGAATACTTCGCGACACGCCACCGGCTTTGATTTGCCCCAGCTCGCGCACATAGCCGCCGACCTTGAACGCGAGGTCTACTCGGGTCCGCGGTTCGAGCGTCCCCGAGTAGCGCGCTTCGGCCAGCTGATTCCGCGCCTCCACCATGCGCACGCGCACCGGCGTGACGACCTTGGGAGACGCAGTTTCAGCGCGAGGCTGACAGGCCACGAGCGCGCTCCCCAGCGCGAGCGCAGCCGAGATTCGTCCGCCGTGTCCGCGTGGTCCCATCACTGTCTCCCCGAGCAGGACTGCGACGTGAGGCCTGCGAGCGCGATGAGCGAAGGATAAAACTTTTAGGCGTTCACTACTACAAGTCGATCGGCGTCAGCCTGTTACGAGCTGCAACATCGGCATGAGCTCGTAGCTAAATCCGCGACCGGAAAGAATCGCCGGATCTTTGGCTTGCAACGCGTGCGCGGCAGCTTCGTCGGCTGCCCGAAGGAGACCTAGCCCCCATGGACCTTTCGGATCCCCGACCGGGCCATACACCAGCGCGCTTCCCGCCTCCAACATACCGCGCCAGTACAGCGCGTGCTCCTGCATGACCGCGCGCTCGTCGGCGTTCATGTCCATCGCAAATGTAGGACGCGGTGGAAGCAAACGGCAAAAGAAGTACTTGTCGTCTGTTGCAGCCGTTGGCGGCGAGGTGAAGTCCCCGAGCCAGTTCAAGACGAACTCCCAACCGAACGTGTGGCTCTTGAGAGACTGCTCGCGATCGGCGAAGCCGTCGTGACGGAGCGTTAGGCGAGTTCCAGTTTCGATCGGTTCGAGCACGTACGTGATGGTCGTCTCGTGCCCTTCGTCGAAGTCCGGTTTCCAGGTTTGTACGAGCTTTCGTGGCGACACGATCTCGAGATATTTGCCTTCGATCGCGAAGGTTACGCCGTCCGCGTCGCGACCTTCCGCACGCCACTTACCGCCGACGCGAAACTCCGCCGTCCAGCTCGTGGTCTTGTACATCTCCTCGGAGCCCCACCAGCGAACGATCTCTTCGGGCGAAGTGAGCGCGCGGAATACGCGCTCGGGTTGCGCTGCGATCTCGATCGTAGCGAGGATGGTTCCGTTCGTGACGTCTGCGATCGCGCGAGCCGGGCTCTTCTTCTTCCGAGTTGTCATGTCTCCTCCAGGTAACGCTTCAACGAAGTCAGGTTCGACTGCCAGAACGAGCGGTAGCCTTCGACCCATCCCATGATGCGCTGCAACGGAATCGGCCTCAGTTCGTAGAGGCGTTCCCGTCCGTGGCGTTGTTCGGTGACGAGTCGAGCATCGCGCAGCACGCGTAGATGCTTGGAAATAGCCGGCCGGCTCTGTTCGAAGTCTGCCGCCAAGTCGTTGACCGCGGTGGGCCCAGCGCGAAGGCGATCCAAGATCGCGCGGCGAGTGGGATCCGCAATCGCTCTGAAAACATCGGTATCGGCGCGTGCTCTGTGCATATGCGTAACTGATTGATTACGTATATCGACTTGCCTCGGCTGTCAAGCAGCCGCAGCGCTGCGTTGGATGCGACTCGGAGCTCGGGCTGCTACGGTGCGGTCCCACCAGGAGCTTCCGATGCACACTCGCAACCTTGGAAAACTGAAAGTCTCCGCGCTCGGCCTGGGCTGCATGGGCATGAGCGAGTTCTACGCCGGTCGCGACGACCAAGAATCGGTTGCGACGATTCATCGCGCGATCGAGCTCGGAGTCACGCTGCTCGACACAGCAGACGCATACGGGCCGCACACGAACGAAGAGCTCGTCGGCCGCGCGATCGCCGGCAAGCGCGACCAAGTCGTGCTCGCAACGAAGTTTGCGATCGTCCGCGGACCGAAGCCTCAGGACCGCGGCATCGACGCCAGCCCGGCCTACATTCGCAAAGCGATCGAAGGCAGCCTACGGCGGCTGAAAGTCGAACACGTCGATCTGTATCAGTGCCATCGCGTCGATCCGAAGACGCCGATCGAAGACACGGTCGGCGCCATGGCCGAGCTCGTGAAAGAAGGAAAAGTTCGCTTCATCGGCTTGTCCGAAGTGAACACGAAGACACTGCGTCGCGCCCATGCCGTGCATCCGATCAGCTCCGTTCAGTCGGAGTTGTCCTTGTGGTCGCGCGAACCCGAACAAGACGGCGTGCTCGACGCCTGCCGCGAGCTCGGTATCGGCTTTCTCGCGTACTCGCCGCTCGGCCGCGGCTTTCTGACAGGTCAGTTCAAGAAGTTCGAGGACTTCGAGAAGGACGACTATCGCCGCTACTCCCCGCGCTTTCAGGGCGACAACTTCCAGAAAAACCTGGACCTCGTCGCGCGCGTGAACAACCTGGCGAAGTCTAAGGGATGCTCGCCGGCGCAACTCGCGCTCGCGTGGGCGCTCGCCAAGGGTGAACACATCGTGCCGATCCCGGGGACGAAGCGTCGCAAGTATCTCGAAGACAATCTCGGTGCCGACGCGGTGAAGCTCACACCGGACGAAGTCGCGAAGATCGACGCGATCTTCCCGCTCGGAAGCGCAGCGGGAGATCGCTATCCCGAGACCATGATGTCGAGCTTGGGTCGCTGACGCTTGCCGCTGCCAGCGGCGCCCACGCTCGCTCACGCGTCGGGGCGCCTACGCGCCATTGCCCATCCGCGGGACTGCGGTCCGGCGCGGCAATGTAAAGGTTGCCTCTCGCTGTGCCGGATTACGGCCGCGCGAACCTGCGGTGACGGTCGTGCAAACGATCGCCTATTGCAGTTCTTCGCGGAACAGACCCGCCGTGCGCTGCCATGCAAGCTCGGCCACGTTTGCACGATAGCTCTGACTGGTACTGCGCATGAAGGCGTGACCGGCGTCGTACTCGTGCAGCCAGGCGCGCTTGCCGGCTGCAGACAACTGCGCGAACACGGCTTTGGGATGTGCAATCGGTAACACTGGGTCTCGCGAGCCGTAGTGTCCCATCACAGGCGCACTGATGCGGGTCACGTCTGCGTACCGCGGGCCGGGCAAGCCACCGAACGTCACGGTTGCCGACACGTCATCGATCCTGCTTGCTGCTGCGAGCGCGACGGCTCCGCCGAGACAAAACCCGGCGATCCCCAC
>DASRXR010001139.1:0-6278 GCA_035687405.1 Polyangiales bacterium | reverse complement strand
CACCCGCGGATCGGGCACGAGCACAGCCGGTTTCTTCGTTCCTAACGGCATGCACCCTCTAGGTGGAGAGCGGCCCCCAGCTTCGGGTCAACGCGGGTTCGCGCTCGGCTCTCGAGAAAGACAGATTCTTGCGTTTCAGTCGCCGAACAAGCCGAACAAGCTCGCCGTCGCGTGCGGCTCCAAGCTGCGGAGTGCTGCGATTTCATCGGGTTGGGGCGACTCGCCGGTGTAGGCAAAACGCGTCTTCTGCGGGAGGTAGGCGAGACCGACGCCCAGAGCCACGCCGAACTGGCGCGTGAGCAGCCACTGTAGCTCGCCCTGCGCACCGAGCGTAGCGCTCCACGCACCCGTCGATCCGGCGGCGGAATAGCCTTTCGCGACAACGTCTGTACTGCGGGCGTACAGCACCGCACCCAGATCGATGCCGATCAGCGCTCGCAAGCGCGGCCCGACGGGAAACACCGCGAGTGCTTCCGCCGTGAAGGAGCTGCGCCAGATCGCGATCCGCACGTTCTGATCCCCGAGCTCGATCGGCAGCGCGGTGCTCAGCGCGAGACCGACCTCGAGAAAGGGCAGCAGCTGCGCACGGCCACCCACGAGCGCAGCGACTGCGACCTTGGATTCGAGCGGCGTCGACACGCGCGCACCGCCGCGAAGGGTCCAGGTGGTGGTTCGCGCGGAGTAGTTTTCGAGCGGCTGGGATGGTTCCTCGCGCTCCTCGGGCTCGTCCGCTTCATCGACTTCCTCGTCTTCATCCTCAGCTTGTGTCGGGGCAGGCTCGGGCTCGGATAGCTTCGGTGCGGCCGGCTTCGTCGCTCCAGCCGAGCTCGGCAGCTGTTGGCTGCGACTTCCATCGCTTACCCCGCCACCGGTTGTGCCCGCCGCCGTGGGCGGCGCCCCGGAACCGCCTGAACCGCCCACGCCCGTGCTCGGGGTGCCGCCCGGAGCGGCCGTGGTTGCGGCTTCGCGTTCTGCTTCGATCAACGCCGACAACTCCCCGCGCAACACGAGCGCAGCGGCCTCGAGCTCAGCCGAGGTCGTGAGGCGATCGCTTCGCGCGTGTGACGGCACTTTGCGCGCGCGCAAGCTGCGCTGACGCGCCGCGTACACACGCACTTCGAGCACACCCTGCGACGACCGCTGCACGCGCGCCACGAAATCTGCGCCACGCTCCGTAGCCACGCGCGCCGCCTGTTCGGCGCTCCCACTCGACCAGCCACTCGGCGCAACTTGCAACGTGACGCCGAGATCGCGCGTCTGGCCTTCGACGCGCGGGATCAGCTCGGCGTTGTCCGGTTGCACCAGGACGAGGCGATACGTAGTGGTCTGCGCGTGCGCAGGCGCGGTCAGATTGCCCCACAGCGCGATCAACACGCCGCAGAACCCGATGCCCCTGGGCCGACTCGACCGTTGACCCGAAATCATCCGCGAACGTCCACTCTAAGGGTATCCAGAAAGCGGCACACCAGTACCAGCTCGAACATGAAAGTCACTCGAAGAAATCTTTTACGCACGACGGGCGCGGCGCTGATTGCAGCGCCGTTCGCGAGGCTACTCGCAGCGCCGCGTCGAGTACGAGCGGCGAATGGCCCGAAACGCATCATCTTTTGGTTCACGCCGAACGGAACCGTCCATAAGTTCTGGCGGCCGACCGGCTCGGCCACGCAGTTCGATTTTCCAGCGGGCTCCATTCTAGAGCCGCTCGCCGCGCGAAAGCCGGGCTTGTTGATCCTGGATGGTCTGAATTTCGAACGCACGCGTGGTGGCAGTCACGAAGGCGGCATGGAGCACATGCTGACGGGTGGCGGTGCTCAGAGCGTCGATCAATTCATCGCATCGAAGCTGAATGCGATGACGCCGTTCCCCTCGATCGAGCTCGGAGTGCAGACGAGCGCGTGGGGCGCCGGCGTGCAGACGCGCATGTCGTACAACGACAAGCACGGCTACGTACATCCCGATGACGATCCGGTCGCGGTGTACCGGCGCTTGTTCGGCGGCGGCGATGCCGCGACGGGCGATGGTCCGCCGCCCGAAGCGCGCGCGGTCGATCTCGTGCGCGCGGAGCTGAAGGATCTCGAACGCCAGCTCGGCACGCTCGAGAAGCAGAAGCTGGACGCACACCTCACGTCGTTGAACCAGCTCTCGCGCCGGATCGGTGGCGCGGGTGCAGCGGGTGCAGCGTGTGGCGGCATGACTGCACCGAAGCTCACGGATTCGAAGAGCAACGAACGCTTTCCGGACGTCGGCGCGCTGCAGATGGATCTGCTCGTCGCCGCTGCGGCGTGTGATTCGGCGCGCGTGCTCTCGCTTCAGTGGACACACACCGTCTCGCCTGCGATCTTTTCGTGGGCCGGTGCGTCCGAAGGCCATCACGAGCTCTCGCACAAGGACGACTCGAACACGGCCGGCGTCGCGTCGTTCGTGCAAACCGAACGCTGGTTCGCGACGCAGTTCGCGAGTTTTCTCGACAAGCTCGAAGCCGTCCAAGAGCCGGATGGCAGTGGCACGCTGCTCGACACGAGCACCGTGATCTGGACGAAGGAGCTCGGGGACGGGCGCCTGCACGACTTCAAATCCGTACCGTTCGTGATCGCGGGCGGAGGCAACGGATACTGGAAGCAGGGGCGGTACCTGCAGCTCGGTGGCCAGCCGCATCAGAAGCTGCTCACGTCACTGTGTCAGAGCATGGGTGTGCAGGTCGACGGCTTCGGCGTGCCTGACATCACCGGCGCGCTCTCGGAGCTGACGACATGAGCACGCGATTCAAATCGGTCGTGCTTGCGGCTTCGCTCGGATGGCTCGCTGCGTGCGGTGGCGACATCGGCGCTCCGGATCCAGCCGGTGCGGTGCCCGGTGAAGCGGGTAGCGGCGCGCCCGGCGGCCCGGGCAGCCATGGCGATCCCGGGATTCCTTCTCCGACTGCGGGCGCACCCGCGGCTGTCCCGGTCGACTGCGCTCAAGTCCAAGTCGGGCCGCGCCGCTTGTGGCGACTGACGCCGACCCAATACGACAACACGGTCACCGATCTGTTCGGCATTCCGAGCACGTTTGCGCAGGGTTTTCCCGCGGATGAAGTCGTCAATGGCTTCAGCAACAGCGCGGATTCGCTGATCGTGACGCCGCTCTACGCCGACAAGCTGCAAGCTGCCGCGCAAGATATCTCCGGCAAAGCCGACCTCACGAAGCTCGTCCCGTGCGCGAGTGGCGCGAAGGACGACACCTGTTTGCGCGAGCTCGCGACGAAGTTCGGAGAACGTATGTTCCGCCGGCCCGTGCAGCCGGCGGAAGCAGATCGCTACTTCACGCTCGCGAAGACGGCGCCCGACTTCGAATCCAGCGCGCGGCTGATGCTGCTCGCGCTGTTGCAGTCGCCGAACTTCCTGTACCGCTTCGAGCTCGGCTCGCCCGATCAAGGCACACGCTTCAAGCTCGGCGACTTCGAGATCGCGAGCGAGCTGTCGTACTTGCTGTGGCAGACCACGCCGGACGAGCCGCTGCTCGCTGCCGCTCGGAGCGGCATGGTCCACGAGCCCGCCCAAGTGCGCGTGCAACTCGATCGCATGTTGGCGTCGCCGCGCGCCAAGCCGGTGATTCGCTCGTTCGTGTTCGAGTGGCTCGGCATCTCGGCGGTGACAAATGTGCCGAAAGACACCGCACGTTTTCCCGAGCTCACGCCGCAGATTCGCGCCGCCCTGCTCGCGGAAGCGGAGCGGTTCGTCGACCACGTGATGTTCGGCTCGGGCAGCTCGCTTTCAGCCCTGCTCACGACTCCGTCGACGTATCTGGATGGCGCGCTCGCGACTTACTACGGGGTGCCGGCGCCCGCAGACCCCGCGCAACCCGTCTCACTCGTGGACCAGGGCCGGCGCGGCATTCTGACGCTCGGTGCCACGATGCTCACGCACGCGCGTTCGAACGACTCATCGCCGATTCATCGGGGAAAGCTGGTTCGCGAACGTCTGCTGTGTCAGACACTGCCGCCGCCTCCCGCCGGCCTCAACATCCAGCCGCCGCCCCTCGACCCGACGAAGACCACGCGCGAGCGCTACGCCGCGCACTCGTCGCAGCAGCCCTGCCAGAGTTGCCACCGGCTGATGGATCCGATCGGCCTCTCGTTCGAACACTTCGACGGGGTCGGGCGCTTTCGCGCCGATGACAACGGTCAGCCGATCGACGCGCGCGGGGAGATCCTCGACAGCCCCAGTACGAATGGGACGTTCGATGGCGTGAGCGAGCTGATCGACAAGTTGGACGCGAGTCCGGACGTCGAGGCTTGCTACTCGCTGTCGTGGCTGCGGTTCGCGTACGGGATGAAGGAAGCCGAGGAGTCGTCTTGCGTCATCGACCGGATGCAAAGCGCGCTGTCGGACAGCGGTGGCTCACTCGGCGCAATCTTTTCGGTGCTGACGCAAGCCGATCAGTTCTACGCGCGTACGGGTGACCCGACGTATGTGCCTCCACCACCGATGGAAGAACCCGAGCCGGATCCGAGCACGCCCGCGACTGGAAGCGGCGATACACAAATGAGTCCGGGCGTCGCGATGGAGATCACCCAGAGCAACGACTGGGGCGGTGGGTATTGCAAGACGTACTCGCTCAAGAACACCACCACTGCGCCGATCACCTGGTCGGTCACTTTGATGGTCGACGGTAAAATGAACAATCACTGGGAGTGTGAAGTCAGCGCCGATACCGGTTCGGTTACATTCACCGGGGCTGCTCACAACGCGTCACTCATGCCTGGCGCTTCAGGTCAGTTTGGTTTTTGCGCCATGCGCTGATCCGCTGTTTGTTGCCAGAGCGTTTTATTCCATGAGGCGAGCGCGGGCTTCGGTTCGCTGTTAGTTCACACTCACTCTGCCAACACTACCCGTTTTGGTCTTGCACACCCCGACCGGGGACGCATATTGCGGCGCATGACCGAACATCGCGTTTCTGCGTCTACCTCTGCGCGCCGGCTGCGCGCGCTTTCCGTCGCGCCGCTGCTGTCCGTGCTGGTGTTCTCCGGCTGCGGCTACAACCAGGTGATCGACGTGGACGAGAACGTCAAGGCCACCTGGGCCGAGGTTCAAAACCAGTACAAGCGCCGGTCCGACCTGGTGCCGAACCTGGTGAAGGTCGTGCAGGGTGCTGCGAACTTCGAGCGCGACACGCTGACGAAGGTCATCGAAGCGCGCGCGAGCGCGACCTCGATGAAGATCGACGCGTCGACGATCGACGATCCGCAGAAGCTGCAAGAGTTCGAAGCGGCTCAGGCCAAGCTCTCGGGCGCACTCTCCCGGCTGCTTGTCGTGTCGGAGAACTATCCCGACTTGAAGTCGAATGCGTCGTTCCGCGATCTGCAGGCGCAGCTCGAGGGAACTGAAAATCGCATCGCGGTCGCGCGCAATCGCTACATCGAGTCCGTGGCCGACTACAACAAGCTCGTGCTGCGTTTCCCCACCAGCATCGGTGCGTCTTTGCGCGGCAAAAAGGAGAGGCCGACGTTCACGGGTAACCCCGCGGACGAGAAGCCACCCGAGATCAAGCTGTGATGCTGGCTTGTGACCAGCGCGCCCTGCCAAGAGCGCCGTTAGCGACTTCGCTGCCCGTTTGGGCAGCGTTCGCGGCGGCGTTTTTCGCGTGGGCGCCGCTCGCAGCGGCGATCGACGTGCCGCCGCTCGAAGGCCGCGTGAACGATCACGCGAACATCCTGTCGCCGGCGGAAAAGAGCGCGCTCGAGGGTAGGCTCGCGGCCTACGAGCAGAAGACCCAGCAGCAGTTCACGCTGCTCACGGTTCCGACGCTCGAAGACCAACCGCTCGAAGACTTCGGCATCAAAGCGCTCGACAAGTGGAAGGTCGGCGACAAGAAGCGCGACGACGGCTTGATCCTGATCATCGTTCCGAACGATCGGAAGATGCGGATCGAGGTGGGCTACGGCCTCGAGGGTACGATTCCCGACGCGATCGCGTCGCGCGTGATTCGCGAGGTGCTCCAGCCGGCGTTTCGCGCGAATCAGTACTATCAAGGGATCGACACTGCGTTCAGCGCGCTCATGCAAGCTGCGAGTGGTGAAGCGGTGCCGCAAGCGGCCGAGCAGCCGCCGCCGCGTCGCGAGCGGCGCAAATCGGCTTGGGGCACGCTCTCACCGCTGATCTTGCCGCTGATCCTGTTCTTCATCTTCTCGTCGTTCTTCGGCGGTGGTGGCGGGCGGCGCAGGCGCGGTGGTTTCTTCGCTGGGCCCTTCATCGGCGGCATGGGCGGCGGTGGCTGGGGAGGCGGCGGCGGTTGGGGTG
>DASRXR010001138.1:0-2970 GCA_035687405.1 Polyangiales bacterium | reverse complement strand
TACCGGTTGCAGCCATCGGCGGCGTCCATCTCGCGAATGCGGCGCAGGTGATCGAGGCCGGTGCGGTGGGCGTCGCGGTCGTATCTGCGATTTGCGCGGCGCCGGATCCTGCGGCTGCGACCCGCGAGCTCGCGCAGCGCGTGCGAAGCGCAAGGCAAACGCGAGCGGAGCCGGCTGAGCGGTAGCTGCGCAGCCGAGTGCGTCGGCATCATCTGACTTTGTCGATACACGACGAGGCTGCCAAGTCGGCTACAAACCGGTCATCACGCACGTGCCCGGGTCGGCATTGAATCGCTGGCAGCGTTGCGCGGACGGCGCGCAATCCCAGTCCGAATAACAGCGTCCGACTTCGAGCCGGCACTCTGCGACGTGCCTGCCGTCGACCTGGCGGTAGCGACACGTGTGCGCGTACGGACACTTGCCATGATCGCAGGGAATCGCGTGCCTGTCCGGTGCGCCGTGGCTCGCACCCGCGCACGCGGCGACGAACAGCAGACATGCGAGCGCGCGCGGGGGCATGACGATTGCTGAACGACTCTCCGCGCCGCCGGCCTGGCGGTTTACGGCTTTCGGAACGGATTGAACTCGTTGGTGTAGAGATCGGACGGCTTGAGCTCCCCTGTTTGAAGCTCGCCGTCTTTGACGAACCAGTCCAACCAGATCTGAAACTCGCGGTCTTGGACGAGGCCGCCCTGCGATGCGATGCCGGTACTCTTCCAGTACTGCGTCACCTCCGCGCTCTCGTTGCGCTTCCGCTTCTCGATGATCGCGGTGTAGCGCGCGATGACTTGGTCTCGTGGAGTTTGGCGCGCCCACTCGATCGCGTGCGAGACTCCGTCGACGAACTTGCGCACGGCGTTCGGGTTCTTCGCGATGAAGTCGCTGCGAAAGACGTAACTACCCGCAGTGAAGCGGCCAAACAGCTCGTAGTCGGAGAACACCTGACGCAACCCACCGCGCTGCTGCGCCTTGTCGCGAAAGATGCCGGTCAGCGCGACGACGTCGACCTGCCCGGCGCGCAGCGCTTGCTCCATGTTCACCGGCGGTAATACGACCAACGTGACGCGTGTTGCGTCCTCGCCGTTCAGCCCTGCGCGCGACAAGTATTCGCGCAGCATCAACTCGGCGTGTGCGCCGAGCGTGTTCATCGCGACTTTCTTGCCGATGAGATCGCGAGCGCCACGGATTGGGCTGTCTGCTGGCGCAAAGAAACCGGTAAACGTTTCGGCGTCCGTACCGTACCCACCGACGACTGCCCGAATCGGCGCGTGCGCCGCTGCCAACTTGATGACCGCACCGTTGAACGCGAGACCGAAGTCGCTGTCGCCGGTCACGACCGTTTGAATGTCTTGTGGTCCGCTGATCGTGTTGCCGATGTATTCGAGCTCGAGGGGAGCGAGGTAGCCGAGATCGGCTGCGAGCTCGGGAAACGTCACCTGACCGACCAATCCTTGATGACGTAACTTACGTGTCTCGAGTGCCGACGAAGTGGAGCCGCTCTCGCTCGATTTTGCGCGCGAGCAGCTGGTGAGCAGGGCGAACGCGAGCGCGCACACCGCGACCGAGAACGGCTTGAGACGATACTTCACGGCCCAGACCGTACGAGAGGGTTGTCCTGAATGCAAGACAAGCGCTCGAGGCGGCTGTCACGTGTACAGTTCAAACAGCTCGACCAAATTCCCGGCCGGATCTTCGAGCAAGATCTGCAGGCCCCCTTTGCCGCGGACGACGTCGTTGCGAAAGCGTGCGCCGAGCGGACGCAAGCGTTCGACTTCCCGCGCGAGATCGTCGACTTGCAGCTGAATGCGGTTCCAGCCGCCGGGCTGCGGCAGCTGGCCGTCGGGCATCGGTTGAACCGCACCACCGCGCGGTTCTTGCGGAGAGCTGAGGAGCAATCGCAACTCGCCGCGCGTGACGCTCGCAAAACCCGGACCTGGATTTTGTTCGAGCTCGAAGCCGAGCAGGTCTCGATAGAACTGTAAGCTCGCAGGGATGTCTCGAACGATGTAACGGACGTTTACGGATGCCATTGCGTTTTCTCCTTTCGCGTTGCAGCTCTAGCGCGTGCGGAGCGTGTGCGAGTGTCGCTGCAAACGCTGCGAACGTTCACGTCGTTCCGCGCGATGGATTATCCTTCCACTTCGATCGACGGAGGCAACGCTACGGGATGGTATCGCCAGTTCGGTTGTATCTAGCGCGGCATGGGCGCACGCAGTGGAATCACGAGCGACGCTTCCAAGGTTTTACCGACGTGCCGCTCGATGAAGTGGGTCGTGCGCAAGCGCGTGCGCTCGCAGACTTGTTACGCGGTCGCGTCGAGGCGGTGATCGGGAGCGACCTGTCGCGCGCAAGTGAGAGCGCGCGCATCGTCGCCGAGGTTCTGGAGGTGCCGCTGTTGGGTCTGGACGCCGACTTGCGCGAGCGCGGTTACGGCGTCTTCGAGGGGCTGACGCGCGAAGATTGCATCGCGCGCTATCCAGCCGAGTGGGCGGCGCGTCTAGGCAATCGCAACTTCCTGGCGCCGGGCGCCGAGTTGCCGGCGTCAGTCGTCGAACGCATGCAGCGCGGTCTCGAGCGTGCGGTCGCACTCGTGCGCGGCAAACACGAGAGCGCGCTCGTCGTCGGTCACGGCAGCGCGACGCGTATGTTCATCGAGCTGCTGAGTGGGAACGCGGAACACCCAATGGGCAACATGGAATTCCGCGAGGTGCTGCACGACGGCGACAAGTTCACTCTGATCTGACTGAGGAGGGCAGAGCGTCTTGCATCGCAGACGCAGCTTAACCGGCCGAAGCGGCCAAAGATTCTCGGGCGCGACAGTTGTGCTTTTAGGTTTAGTTGCTACAGTCCTAGCCACTCACGTTTTACGTTTACCGCTCACGACGACTACGCTCTCTCGACTCTCGGGACGCGAAACTCGCTGCGATGGCAACGACTACGCGTGGGGCGCGGACCAAATCCGCGACCCGC
>DASRXR010001137.1:0-7150 GCA_035687405.1 Polyangiales bacterium | reverse complement strand
CAGCAACGCGACGAAGCCTGGGCCGCCACAACTGCCGCTCCGCACGTCGCAACCACTGCGGAATCTGTTCGAAGCGACGCAGCAAGAACGCTGCTTCGGCATAGAGCGGTGCGCGAGCGTCGCGTGCAACGCCGGCGTGCTCCGCGTGTTGGAGCCAGCGCCAGGCGTTCAGCCCGTCGGCTTGGCGAAGATGCGCGCGGGCGAGGAGCATGCAGAGCTCACCATCTGTGTGAAGTTTAACCGCCTCTTCCGCGAATCGACATGAACGAGCGAGAGCGTCGCGAGCGAGCTCGCCGTGAGTCAGCTCGCCTTCGACGAGGGCCCAATGCGAGTGAGCAAGCCGACGGAGCAGCTGCCTGCGGCGTCCCGACTCCAGGGAGCCGCTGTCGAGCTCAGCTTCGAGTGTTGCGATGGACACTCGAAGTCGGGTCTCGCGCCGGTCCAGCAGGGCGTGAGCAAGCAGCCGAACTTCTTCGCGAGGATCGCGAAGTCCAGCGCGAAGCCCAGGAACAGCGACCGCAGACGGCATCGAGCGTTGAGCAAGCAGCACCTGAACGCGTTGGCCGGTAGAACGTGATAGCGCGAGTAAGCGAGCGGCGTGCTCAGACGCCGCAAGCGACGAGTCGCTCCAGTCCGGCCGTGAGATCTGGAACACCGCAAGTGAGCGAAGTCGGCGAGCTCTAGCCAGCTGCGTAAGCACGACAGCCAAGCCGAGCACACCGGCGCCGGGCAAGCTGGCAGCGAGAACGAAAGCAAATCCGGCGAGGCGCCAGCGCGAGCGAGCACTGCAGCTGAGAGCAGCTCCGGCGACGGCACCGGCAAGAAGGCTGGAAGCGGTGTGCCAAACGATTGCGCCCCGCCCGGCCCCGCGAAGCACGCAATCGACTGCGCCAACTTCAGCTGCGAGGGAGCTGACGAAGAGCACTGACCACGCAAGCCGAAGCACAACCAGCTCGCGGCCGACAGCGCCTGCCGGTTCAGCGCAGTGCATGGGGTCACCGCCTCGTGATCAGCGCTCGCTCGAACGAGCACTCCGCTTCCGCTGCTGGCAGCGGCTTCAACTGAACATTCCCCACCTGGCTCTCGGCCTCGGCCCTGCCGCCCGTTTGCGATTGACTGCGGCGCCGCTCTCCGCGTCGCCAGCCGTCAACGCTGCTACCCACACACTCCATCGCTGCGGATCGATCTGACTCGTTACTCCGCTCACCAACACGAAAGCCCCACTCAACGCCGCCGGATGGAATGCTGCGAATGGCAGCTGCGTCAACGCCACGATACCCAACACACGTGCATCCGCCGCCATCAGCGGCAGCGCCGCCAACACGTCAGCCTGTCCCGCAACCGAAACCTGCTCGCCATCCACGACTGACACGAGCCGCCTCGTTCGCAAAGCACGCAGCACTAGCGGACTACTCGCCACCGCGCACCACTCACCACCCTCCCCCGCACTCGCACTCGACTCTGGCGCACGACCCAGCGCTGCAACCGGCGCGTCCACCAACACCCCGCTTCCGTCCAACGCAAACACCGCCCCGCCCTGCAACTCCGCCTGCTGCGCCAACAGATCCAACAGCGCTCGACCCAACTCCGACACGCTCGTCAGCTCGGACAACCGCTCCACCGCCGCAGCCACCGAGGCATCCAGACTGTGCGGCGCCCCGGCCAACCGCTCGAGCAACCGCTCATGTGACAACTGCAAGACGTGACGCGACGCTTTCTCCCTCGCCATCCCTTGCTCCAGTTGCACCACACGCCGCCTCAGCCGTTCACACTTTTCCCAATGCGCGTCTCGCGCTCGACCTGCAACTGCAGCGATCGCACAACTCGCGACCCCGAACGCCGGCGCCGGCACGGCACCACCGACCGCAACCGCGTGAACCCACGCTCCTCCACACAGCAACACCGCACTCGCCAACGCGCACTCGAGCCCGTGCTGCATTCCGATCGCGAGCGGCACGAGCGCCAACCACGGAAACCAACCTCGAAGCACGAACGGATCTCCAGACCCAAACGCGATCCGCAACCCGGGAAGCGCGGCCGTCAGCAGTAACGTCTCCAACCAACGCAGCCGTGCCGCGGCCAGCGGCTGCAGGTCCCCCGCACGTAACGGACTATCGCGCATAAGCCACGCTATCCGGCAGCATCACCGTTTCTGCGAGCATCGGCCTCAAACTCCGCCACCCGGTCTGCTGCCCCGCATACAGCTGAAGCATGGCTGCATCACCACTCAGGCGGCTCTGCGCCGGCAGAGTCAGTGGGACCTGCACTGCGTCACTGCTCGACACCACCACGGTCAAGCGGCCCGCCTCGACGTACGCAGTCACTTCGGCCTGACTCGCGACCCAGTCCGCGCGATCCCGCAACTCCACACCGGCTTCCGCGAGTGTCAACGATACCAAGGGCACGTCCGCCGCGAACAGCCCGCGATAGTCCGCAAGCGCGCGTTCCAATACCGGATACAACAACCGATCCTCCGCGAGATTCGACTGATGGGCATAGTGCGGACGCGGATCGTTCGACAGTGCGTGCAGCAGCATCGCCCGAGCCTCCCGCGGGACGATCCACCCTTCGAAACCACGCTCGAGATCGAGCGGCGCCAAACACGTCGCCTGCACATTCTGCGAGCACAGACCACTCCCGCCACTCGCAACACTCGAGTGAATCCAGTTGAACTCATCGATCAGTTCTTCGCGGCGCCCGACGTTGAAGAACAAGTTCATCGGATACCGCGGCACCGTGCGCGCGCCAGCAGCTGGGCGCTGCTCCCGCTCACGTGACGCATCCGATGCGACCCAAGCGATCCCTTGGGCGCGCAGAGCCTCGAGGAGATTCGGATTGTCCGACGGCTCTTCCGGCGCTCGCCGCAGCCCCGAGTGTTCACCGGCAACGAGCTCACTCGGATCGAACGCCAGCCCGTGTCCCCGAGCGAATGCCTGATTTTTGCCGATCTCGTCGGTCGCAACTTGCAACGGCACCCACGATACGTTCCCGGCGAAGTCGCGCTGACACGGAAACCCCAACTGGGCTTGGTCGCGAACGCAGCCGAGGTACTCGTGCGTGTACGTGTGGTTGATCCAACGCGCCCCAGTAGCTGCCAGCAACGCATCGCCGACGGGATCTACCCCGTGGTCCTCGATCATCGAGTCGTACGCACCGCCGTTGAACACCAGCGAAAGCTCGAACCGGTGCTGCTTCTGCCACGCGTTCAAGGCCGCGACATCGCCAGTTGTCATCGAAATGTCAGGCGCCGTTAGTCCAACCGGACAATCATTCCCGCGCGTACAGTCAGATTCCGAGATCCAACGCGCATCCGACAACAACACGTCGTCTACATGCACTGTCAGATAGTTGCCTTCTGTCCCGAGGTGCACGCCGTACGTCAGCCAGCGCAAGATCCCCGGGAACAACGCCTGGGCGTGAAGCTGGACCGCGCTCATCGCACACGTGATCACGAGCTCCTCGCGGCCTGCGTCGTGAAACACCCCGATCAGCACACCACGGTTATCCGTCCCGGGAATCGGCATCTCGACGAGTGGACTGAGCCACCGCTCCGGCGACTGCGCGTCTGCCGCCAAGGGCTGCGCCAAGTACCCGTAGCTCTCCGGCACTTCCGGAGCGACGTCGTCGAACACAATCGCGCCTGCGAGGTACCCAAATGGGCCCGCAAGCGTCCCGGCGGTAAGGCGCGCTGTGAGGCCGTCCAGCGCGCCGCTGTATTCAGGCGCGTTCAGCTGCACCGCAGGCGACGGATACACGTAGGCATCGACGCGGCGCACTCCAAACTCACGCTGAAACCGCTCGAGGGCACCCGTCTCGGCCGCGCTCAGCTGCGGCGGTGCCGCGTTGGGCGCGACGACCGCCTGAAACCTAGCGCGGCGCACGGACCCCAAACTTTCACTCAAGAACGCCTCAGTAATCGCCGGGCGATCCACTCGCGCGAGATCGACCTCTGTAAACGGCACGCCCACCTCGCGCAGGCCGCTCTTCAGCAGATCGGTGCCCACGTCCCCCGCCGACAGCACGAGCACTCGCAGCTCGACGCGGCGCAGCGACGGCACCGCCGAGAGCGAAGCACCGGCGCCTGCCGCACCCACACAGTCATCCGCGCACGCGCCGCCCTCGGCGGCATGCGCCTCGACTAAAGCGGGCACGTCGGGGCACGCGCCGACTAAACCTGCGACGGCCCCAGCCCCCAACCACGCCGCAACGAGCCCGCATCCCGCCGCTGTGCGCGGCGAACCGCCAAGAGCTGCTGAAAACCGCAACACGAAGTTCCGCATCTCGCTTTGCCTCTCCACTCGAGAGGACTCGGCAGGACGCCTACGCAGTTGCGGACTTCTCCGGACACATGCAACGCGGGTACCGACGGCCCCACGTCTTTGCTCCGCCGCAATGAGCTGCAAGCGCTGCGCGTATGCACGTCCTTGCCCCAGCACGCCTTTCCGCCCAAACTCGGTCCCCCCACCTACGTAGCGCGAGGCAGCTAGTCTTCGATGGCGCGAAAATTCTTCGGCACTGATGGCATCCGCGGCAAGGCCAACGAGGGGAGCATGACCCCCGAGGTCGCGTTTCGGCTCGGCGCCGCAGTCGTCTACACCGCCAAGCAGCGCGTGAAACACCCGCCGCGCGTAGTTGTTGGCAAAGACACGCGAATCTCAGGCTACTTGTTCGAGAACGCGCTCGCCGCCGGCATCTGTACGATGGGTGGTCGCGTGCTGCTCACAGGCCCGCTACCAACGCCCGCAGTCGCGCATCTGACGACTAGCATGCGTGCAGACGCGGGCATCGTCATAAGCGCCTCACACAACCCCTATCAAGACAACGGACTCAAGGTGTTCGGTCCAGATGGCTTCAAGCTTCCAGACGAGGAGGAAGAAGCGATCGAGCGCTTGATGCAGAGCGACGAGCTCGACCGCAAACGCCCGAGCGGGATGCACATCGGGCGCGCAGAGCGCATCGAAACCGCCTGGGGCCGGTATGTGCAGTTCATCAAAGGCACGTTCCCGTCCGACCTGACACTCGACGGGCTGCGCGTCGTCGTCGACGCGGCTCACGGCGCCGCGTATGTCACTGCACCGCATGTTTTCTCAGAGCTCGGAGCAACTGTTCATGCGATCGGTGTCAAACCGAATGGACGCAACATCAATCACGAGCGCGGCGCAATTCACCCGGATTATTGCGCAAAAGAGGTCAAGCGCACGCGCGCAAACATCGGAATCGCGCTCGATGGCGACGCCGATCGACTGATCGTCATCGACGAGCTCGGTCAAAGAGTGAACGGCGATGCGATCATGGCGCTGTGTGCAACCCGCATGCTGAAGCGCGGTGAGCTCAAAAAACGCACGCTCGTCACCACCGTAATGTCCAGCATCGGTCTCGATCACGCGCTCCGGCGCGAGAACGGGAAGCTCGTGCGCGTCGACGTCGGGGACCGCTACGTCGTCGAGGCCATGCGTAAAAAAGGCTATAACTTCGGCGGAGAACAGTCGGGGCACCTGGTTTTCCTCGATCATTCGACGACTGGAGACGGCACCCTGGGCGCGCTGCAGCTGCTCGCGATCATGCTCCGCGAGGGCAAGCCGATTTCCGAGCTCGTCCACGGTGTGATCGACGCGATTCCCCAGGTTCTCGTGAATGTGTCGCTTCCGGCGCGGCGCCCGTTGTCCGAACTGATCAAAACGCGGTCCACGATTGAAGGTGTCGAGCGCAAGCTCGGCGAAGACGGACGTGTGCTGGTGCGGTGGAGTGGGACAGAACCCAAGTTGCGCGTGATGGTGGAGGGACCCGACGAAGACACCATTCGTTCGATGGCCCAATCGATTGCAGACACCGCTCAACAAGAACTCCGCTGAACAGCGGCGCTCGGGGCTCGACAACCTAGGGTTTGAGATTTTACGCTAGCGACAAATGGCGATCCCGAGGGGACTGGGTGTTGCAGACGGGGACCTGGCGGCCACCGTCGCTCACGAGATTAACAACCCGCTCACGGTTGTAATCGCCAATCTAGACGTCGCGTTGCACCAGCTCGCCGAGCTATCCATTGCGGACGGGGCGTGCGAGGCCATCGCAGAACGCCTCAAAGACGCGCGTTTTGCAGCGGAGCGCATTCATCATGCGGTGCGCGGGATCGCGAGCTCGTCGACAGCGCCGCTCTCGAGCACGAGGCGCGATTCGTACGCGGGTATCTCCAGTGCAGACGAAACGCCCGTCCGGCGCGCACGCGTGCTCGTCGTAGACGACGAACAACTGATCACGGTGGCAGTCCATCGTGCGCTTTCACTGCAACACGAGGTGCGTAGCTTCGACCGAGCCCAAGCTGCGTTCGAGTGCGTGTCACAAGGTGAACGCTTCGACGTGATCTTGTGTGATCTGATGATGCCGGACATGAGCGGAATGGAACTGCATGCGTGGGTGTCACGCATTGCGCCGGACCAAGCGGCACGAATGGTGTTTCTGACAGGTGGTATCTTCACCACGCATGCACGTGCATTTTTGTCAGCCGTGCCTAACACGCACATCGAAAAGCCATTCGACACACACCGCTTACGGCTAGTCGTAAACGGCTGCTTGCGTAAGCACGAAGCGGTCACGCCGACCTGAGCGAGCACGCGAGTGCTCAGTGCGGCTCCGCCAGCTCGTTGCGCGTGTGCGCCCGCATCAATCGCAAGTGCTGCAGCCGTGCGCTGCAGGCGCGATCACTGTTCCATTTCTTCGGGTTGGCGCATCAGCACGAGGCGAGGGATCTCCGCCAAGTTGCGTGCGGCGCAACGTTGCAACAAACGCCGAATCAATGTCTTGCACGTATTTTCCGAGACGCCGAGCATCGTAGGGCATCGGCTCCGCGGAACGCCCGCGACCGCGAGACGCACGAGCGCCATTTCGCGTTCTGGAATGGCATGACGCTGCGCAAACAACGCCAAGCTCACCGCGAGCGACGTTGCGGTTTGCATCTGTGAGCGCTCGCCGTCGGGCTTCTGCGAGTCTACTGGCGCGAGCTCTTGCACACTCTCGATCAGATCGCTCGGTGCGAACGGCTTCGCCAAGTAGACGCGAACTCCCCACTGTGCGAGCGAGAAAGCCTCGCTCGCCGATGCCAGCCCGCTCATCGCTACGACGAGTGGCTGCGGCGTCAAGCGGCTCGCCATTTCTG
>DASRXR010001136.1:0-19282 GCA_035687405.1 Polyangiales bacterium | reverse complement strand
AGCTGATCGTCATGGGAACGCATCGCCGCACGGCTCTCGCGCGTGCGGTGCTCGGTTCAGTCACGGAAACCATCGTGCGTCACGCGCCTTGCCCTGTGCTTGCAGTACGCAGTGAGGAAGCCTGAGTTGAGCGCTCGAAGTGAGTTTCACCTCGACTAGTGCGAGGCGTGCCGATCGTTGCCATGCAGCTTTCCAAGCCGGAGCGCCGCAATCCACGCCAGCCAACCGACGTCACCTGCCAAGACATAACAATTGCTGCCGGGCGAAGGACAAAACTGAGGGTGATAAAGTTCATCATGCTTGCGCGCGTGTACGAAGCTGGGACAGCGTACACATCGGTTTCGATATCCGGTGTGGGAGAACTTTCATGCACGCGAGTATGGCGTCTGTTAGAGCTGCGCTCGTCAGCATCACCGCAATCCTTTTGGCAGCTGGTTGCGGCGCTGACGACACGGGCGGAGCACTCAATCCGTCCACGGGTCCGGGAGCTGCGGGAGCGTTTCCCGGAGTCGCCGGTACTGGAAGTGGATTTGCAGGCACGGGCACGACTGGCATCGCCGGTCGAGGCGTTGCCGGCAGCACCTCACCGACTTCCGGCCTTGCCGGCAGGAGTGGTGGCATTGCGGGCTCGGGTGTAGCGGGTAGCGCTGCAGCCGGTAGCGGCGTCGCCGGAGCTGGCATTGCAGGTTCGGGCACCGGCGTAGTCGCAGCTGGTAGCGGCGCTGGTGGCACAGGTGGTTCGGCGACCGTCACGGCGGGAGCCGGTGGTGCCGCGGCTGGTGCGCCGGCGATGGGCGCGGGCAAGTGCTGCGCGAGCGGCGACTGTTTGTGTCACGGGCCGGATCCGATGGGCCTGACAACGGCTAAAGGTCCGTATCAAACCATGTCGGCCCCGATCATGACCGGCACGGTCTACTACCCGACTGGCGATGCGGAGCCTCCGTTTGCAGCGGTCGTGTTGTGCGGCGGCTTCTTGAACACTGGGCCCGAGATGGAATCCTGGGCGCCGCTGTACGCGTCGTACGGCATCGTGACGGTGATCGTGACGACGACGGGAGCCGATCTTCCGGATCTGCGCGCGACGAAGCTGTTGGCTGCGGTCGACGAGCTCGAAATGATGAACAAGGCAACGAGTGGTCCACTCGCGGGTAAGCTCGCCGGTCGCTACGGCACGTCCGGCTATTCGATGGGCGGCGGCGGTACGACGATCGCTTCGGGCAGCCGCGCGACGCTCAAGACATCGGTCGGCCTCGCACCGTGGGGTGGCGTCGGCGAGGGCGTGAAGGTTCCGACCTTGCTCCTGTGCGGCGATGCCGACACGGTCGCTCCGTGCGCGATGGCCGAAGGCGTCTACGGCGGCATCCCAGAGCCAACTCCCAAGATGCTCATCCAGATCGCGGGCGGCGTGACACACTTCAACTGGTTCGGTCCGACCGATGCCGGTGGAGGCACGTCGGGCAAGTACGCCCTCGCCTTCCAAAAGGTGTTCCTCGAAGGCGACGAACGCTGGAAGCCGCTGCTCTTGATGAAGCCGCAGGGCGGTTCGTACGAGACGAACATCAAGTAGCGCTCACACACGAATCACGACTCGAGCACTCGCAAACGCTCGCCTACTCCAACAGTAAGGCGAGCGTTTCGCGTTTGAGCGCCATGAACTCCGTGCTCGTCAGCACTTCGTGCGTGCGCGGGCGCGGAAGTTTCACCGCAAACTCGTGCCGGATCGCAGCCGGCCGCTGCGTGAGAACGATGACGCGGTCGCTCAAGAACAACGCCTCGTCGACATCGTGCGTCACGAACACGACCGTCATGTGCAGCTCGTGCCACAACGCCAGCAGCATCTGCTGCATCTGCAAGCGCGTCTGAGCGTCGAGCGCGCAAAAGGGCTCGTCCATCAGGAGTACGCGCGGACGGTTCACCAACACGCGTGCGAGTGCGACGCGTTGCTGCATGCCGCCGGAGAGCTGATGTGGGTAGTGATTGAGGAACTCGCCGAGGCCGATGTGCGTGAGGATCTCGCGCGCCGTCTTCTGCCGCTCCGAGCGCGACATGCCGCGCATCTTCAACCCGAACTCCACGTTGTGCGTGACCGTCTTCCAGGGGAACAACGTGTGCTGCTGAAAGACGATGCCGCGATCGGGCCCGGGCGCCGAGACACGCTGCGCGTCGACGCGAACGTCGCCGGCGCTCACCGGCATGAAGCCCGCGATCGCACCGAGAATCGTCGACTTGCCGCAACCAGAAGGGCCGAGCACGCTCACGAACTCACCGGGCTCGATCCGCAAATCGATTCCCGCGAGCGCGCGAACGGCTTGCCGGCCTTCGCCAAAGTGCACTTCGACATTCGAGAGCGCGATCGAACCTGCGCTTGGTGCGAGCGCTTCGAGGCTCATGTCGCACTCGCCGCCGGCTCGAACCACGGCATCAACTTACGGCCGCTCCACTTCACGATGAAGCTGCTGCCCATACCGAGCAGTCCGATCGCGATCATGCCGAGCACGATGTTCGGATAGTTCTGCAGCGTGTAGGCCTCCCAGGTGTAGTACCCGATGCCGTACTGACCGCTGATCATCTCGGCCGTGACTAAACTGAACCACGACGTGCCCATGCCGATGCTCAGACCGGTGACGATCGAGGGTGCCGCACCCGGCAAGATCACTTCGCGGAACACGTCGAACGGGCCCGCTCCCAGGCTGATCGACGCGGACACGAGCCGGCGGTCCAGCGTCTCGACGCCGTGGATCGTGTTCAAGAGAATCGGAAAGAACGCTCCGATGAACGTGATGAAGATCATGCTGTGCTCGGCCGAAGCGAACAGCAGAATCGCGATCGGAATCCACGCGACCGCAGGAATCGGCCTCAGCACTTCGAGCGGCGGCACGAGCGCTTGCGCCGCGAGCCGGAAGCGCCCGATCAACAAGCCTGCACCGACTGCGAGCACTGCCGCGATCGAGTAGCCGAGCAGGATGCGGCGGAGGCTGTTGCCGACGTGCGATCCGAACTTCGGCGAGGTGATGAGATCCGTCACTGCAGCAGCGACTTCGGTCGGCGCGGGAATGTTGTCGAACCGAAAGAAGAACGTCCAATCGTAGGTCGAAGCGAGCTGCCAAAAGCCGAGCCAGATCGATAGCGAGAGTCCGCCGATGACAAACGAGCGGAGGAGCTTCGAACGAGCGCCATGCGACGCTCGCGATGAAGCAGAGCCAAGCTCGGGCGGCGGGGCGGACTCCGCAACCTCAGTACGAAGTGCGCTGGCGACTGACTGTTCGATCATCTGTCCACCGAGCCGACCTTACTGAACGCTCTTGCGTGCAGCTTCGTAGTCGATGACGCTACCCGACTTCTGTTTCGCCCATGCAACAGCGGCAGGCTTCAGCAGAAACGCAGACAAGCCGCTCTCGCTTTTGACGTACCAAACCTTGTCCGCGAACAGCTTGTTGCCGCTGCTGCCATCGTGGACGAACACCACGCGCAGCTCCTTCTTGTCGTCTTGGAGCTTCTTTGCGGCTTCGAGCGTTGCTTTCACCGTGCTGTACAGCCGAACTTTCGGTTCACCGCGCACCCAGATCTGTCCCGCTTGCAGCGGATCTGTCACAGGTGCCGAAGTGTCGAGCGCGTTCCCGGTGAAAGGTTGCGCCTTGTAGTCCTTCAGCCGTGCGTCGTAGTCGTAGCCAAACTCCTGCGCGGCCTGACGGATGAACTTGTCGTTGACGTAAGTGTCGACGTCGATCTCTTTCGTCACCTTCTTCAAGACTTTCAGAGACTCCTGAGCCTTGCGAATTGCCGTGACGTACTCCGGCTTCAACGAATAGTCGCGCGTCTGAATGCCTTGTGGACCGTGAAACGCGTAGTAGACCTCGGCGTCGACACCGGTCCACTTCGCGAGCTGCTCGGACAGCTCTTCCGGACTTTCACGGTACAGGCGATCGGCTTCGAGCGTCGCCTTGAGATACGCAGTGACGATCTCGGGATACTCCGCAGCGTAATCGGAGCGGACTTGCACTCCGTGGGTCGTCGTCACGCCGGTCGAGCTTCCGTCGTAGATCTTGCGCGCGATTCCGCGGAACGGGAACAGCTCGCCGAACGGGACGAAGTTCGCGTGCCCATCGATCTGCTTCGCCTTGAGCGCGCTACCTGCGACCTCCGGCGTCTGCGTCACGATCTCGAAGTCTTTGTTCGGATCCAGGTTTAGGTCTTGGATCGCACGAATCAGCATGGCGTGAGCGGTCGAGCCGAACGGAACCGAGACCTTCTTGCCCTTCAGCTCGATCAGCGACTGCACCTTCGAGTCGTTCGGCACGACGATGGCGTTGCCTGCGCCGTTGATGCCGCCTGACAACGTCGCGATGTAAAACGACTGAACCTTGTCGCCCGCAGCCTTCAGCGCCGTCGCACCGAGCACCGATGGAAAGTCGGCCATCTGCACGATGTCGAGCTGGTTCGCGAGGTACTTGCTATTGAGCTGCGCACCGGTCGGCTGGTTTTCCCAGACGATGTCGTACTTCACGTTTTCGTATTTGCCGGTCTTCGGCAGATACTTCTCGAGCAAGTGAAGCTCGCGCACGAGCGGGCCACCGGTCGCACAATTGATCGTCGTGTCTTGAGTGCCGATCCCGACGCGCACGGTCTTCACGGCGGGCGGCGGTGCTTGAACCTCCGACGCCTGCGCCGTCGACGCTTCGGGTTTCGAGTTGCACGCCCCGAGCAGCAACAGCGCCGAAGCCATCCACGACAACGATCCACGTGTCTGCATGTTGATCATCCCTTTGCAGCGTCAGCCTGCTCAATTGCTTCCAGCGCGCGCGTCGCAGCCTTCCGAACTTCCGCATCGGGATCCGAGCTGAGTGTCCGCAGCGCAGTCTTTGCTTCCGGCGCGCGGATATCCCCGAGCGCGTATGCGGCAGCGCGGCGCAAGTCGGACATCTCACTCGTGAGAAACCGAATCAGGTCGCTCGCAGCCGCCGCAGCCGTCAGCCGCCCGAGCGCAGCGATCGCTTCCTTTTGCACCTGCCAGTACGGATCTTCGAGCGCCTTGCGCAGCCCCGGAATTGCCGCCGACAGCTTCGAGCGACCGAGCACGATCGCGGACTCGACACGCACGCGCCAATCGGAGTCACCGAGCGTGCGAATGAAGTCCTCGAGCAGCGCGGGTCCGTTCCAAAAGTCGAGCGCGCCGACGGCCAAGCGCCGCACACCCGCATCCGGGTCGGACAGGCGGTGACGCAGCGGCTCGATCGCATCGGTGAGCCGCAAGTACGCAAGCGTCACGACCGCTTCCTGCCGCACCTCGGCGCACTCGTCGGCGAGTGCGCCGATCAGCGGCTCGAGCGCGCGCTGATCTTTGAGCTCACGAAGGCCAACGATCACACCGCGGCGCACGTCCGCCTCGGGGTGCTGCATCGCTTCGATCATCGCGGCCGCAACCGATTCGCCCCGAAAGTCACGCAGCGCGCTTCCCGCCGCGTCGCGCACTTCTTCATCTTCATCGATGAGCCGGTCGATGATCCCCGGCACCGCGCGCTCGTCGCCGATCTCTTCGAGCCGCGCAACTGCGAGCTTGCGCACGACTGCATCCGCATCGCTGAGCGCGACCAGCAGCGGCTCCACTGATTCGGCGCACGCGAGGTCCTCGAGCTGGATCAACGCAACCTGCCGATTCCCGGGATCGGGATCGTGCAGCAACTCGAGAATCGCGTCGTGGTCCAGCGCTTCCATCGTTAGTTCACCCACTAGCGCAGCAAGAACGGAATCTTCACGGTGATCGCGTCCTTCGGACAGTCGATCTCACACGCGAGGCAATACCAACACTCGTCAAATGCCATGTGCGCTTTGCCCGTCTCCGGATTGACGGCCAAACAGTCGACCGGGCACGAATCGATGCAGATCCGGCACTTCGTGATGCACTTGTTCAAGTCGACTACGACCGGCACGTCGAAGCGCCGCGTCGTCGAGGCGTTCCCGACTTGCGTCGCCTGCACCGCCTTGACGTTCTCTCGATCTCTCAAATCACTCATGCCGACAACCCTCGTTCCAGACCCGAGTCCGCGCCGCTCGCTGCGTTCGCGATGCGTAGGTGGTGGTATCCGCGCAACTCCGAGCGATCGAGCGGCACGATGTAAGGGGCAACCGGACGTTCGAGCATCGCCATCGCGCCCGCGTCGTCCTTCTTCAAGTTCACGTGGACGAACCAGCGCTCGTCGTCCATCACCGGGTAATCCTGGCGATAGTGGTACAAGCCCCAGCGGCTCTCGGTGCGATACAGCGACGCGCGCGCAGCCATCTCTGCGCAGTCGCGAATGAAGTGCCCTTCCATCACGCGCATCAAGTCGTGCGGGCCCGCCGCGCCGACTTCGCCCAGCTCCTCGCTCGCGCGCAGGAAGTGTTGGAGACCGGCCTGCAAGCGATTTGCGCTCTTCGGCGGCTGCAGATAGTCGTTCACGAGCCGCCGGACTTTGTACTCGAACTGATGGTGCGGAATGCCGTTCGGGCGCTCGAGCGGTGCGAAGATCCGCGCTTGCTCGGCCGCGATCTGATCTTCCAGGTTCCCGGTCTCGCCGACCTGCCCGATGTAGTCGAGCGCGTGTTGGGCGCAGAGCTTGCCGTAGGTGAGTGCACCCAGCAGATAGTTGTGAGGGACACAAGCCATGTCACCGGCGGCGTACAACCCCGGGACTGTGGTCTCACCGCGTTCGTTCACCCAAACGCCGGATCCACTGTGTCCACTGCACAAGCCGATCTCGGAGATGTGCATCTCCACCATGTCGGTCGCATAGTTGTTCCCGCGACCGGCATGAAAGCGACCGCGACTCGGACGCTCGGTCTTGTGCAACACACGCTCGATTTCCGTCAGCGTCTCCGGCGCGAGGTGATCCAGCTTCAAGTACACCGGGCCGTTCTCCGAGTGCAGCTCTCGGTAGAACTCCATCATCATGTGGCCGCTCCAGTAGTCATTTTCGATGAAGCGATTGCCGTGCGCGTTGACCGTGTAGCCGCCGAGCGGGCCAGTCACGTACGCGCACGCCGGGCCGTTGTAGTCTTTGATCAACGGATTGATCTGGAAGCACTCGATGCCGGTGAGCTCCGCGCCCGCGTGATAGGCGAGTGAATAGCCATCGCCTGCATTCGCTGGGTTTTCATACGTGCCGTAGAGATAACCGGATGCCGGCAAACCGAGCCGCCCCGAGGCACCACACGCGAGGATCACCGCCTTCGCGCGGATCACGGTGAACTGTCCGGTCCGCGTGTCGAACCCGATGACGCCCGCGATGCGGTCGCCGTCTTTCAACAGCCGAGTCGCCATCACGCGATTGATGATGTTGACACCGGCGCGCTTCAGCACGCGCGTGAGGATCTTCTTGAGGTCGTAGCCTTCGGGCATCGGCAGGACGTAACTGCCCTTGTGATGCACCTTCTTCACGTCGTAGTCGCCCGACGCGGTCTTCTGGAACTTCACGCCCCAGCCGTCCAGCTCGTTGAGCATCGCGAAGCTGTTCGTGGCGTACTCCCAGATCGCGCGCTGATTCACGATGCCGTCGTTCGCCATCGTGATCTCTTTGACGTACTGCTCCGGAGTCGCGTGCCCGGGAATGATCGCGTTGTTCAGGCCGTCCATGCCGATCGCGATCGCGCCGCTGCGCTTGATGTGCGCCTTCTCGAGCAAGATCACGCGACCTCGCGGCAAAGATTGTTGAGCGCGGATAGCGGCGGTCGAGCCCGCGCTGCCCCCGCCTACCACCACGATGTCGGCTTCGAGAATGGATGCGTCCATAGTCCGATGCGAACTGCGTCGGAGCGAAAATGCTCCGCGCAGCGTGCGCCCGGCGCCCACTTACGCAAGCGCTGGGCCAGCTTCGAAAAGCCTAAGCGCTGCTGATTTCGGGCCTGCGTTTACTGCGTGAGCAACACGGTTTGCTGCTAATTGTTGCTCGAGCAGCAATGTCGTGCAGAAGTTACGCTTTATCCGTGACTAAGCACGGGGCGTGCCGTTCGCTCAACCTGCCGCGAGCGTCAGGTTCCACTGCGCCGCGGCCACCGAAATCGGACGCGTGATCAACTGCAGCCGCAGCAAAGTGTCGGCGATGTCTTGCTGCGCTGCGATCGCCTCCGCCGACAGCGGCAAAGTCCTGAGCTCTCGCTCGAGAGACGCCATCAGCGCGCGCGACGAGAGCCCCAGCTCGGGCGCGATCATGTCCGCAGCCCGAATTGGGTCCCGCTTGACCCACTGCGCCGCGACTTGAACGTGCCGCAACAGCTCGACGATCAGTTCGGGGTTCTGCTCCGCAAAGTCTCGCCGAGCGAGGTAGAACGCGGAATTCTTCATCAAACCGGTGGCATCGCGAATCACGCGCGCGCCGAAGTCGATCCGCGCGCTCGACAGCCACGGATCCCAGATCCCCCACGCGTCGATCTCGCCGAGCTGAAACGCACGCAGCGCGCGTTCCGGAGGCTCGAAGCAAATCTCGACCTCGTCGCGTTCGACGCCCGCTTCTTCGAGCGCCATCAGCAACAGGTAGTGCGCTTGCGCGGCCCGATTGACTGCGACGCGCTTGCCGCGCAAGTCGCCGACTGTTTGCACTGGTGACGCGGCTGGGACGATCAACGCAGTTCCGCGCGGCGCCGGCGGTTCCGCTGCGACGTAGACGACTGGAACATCCTCGGCCTGGGCGAACACCGCTGGACAATCGCCCACCACGCCCACGGCGAGCTCGCGCGTACGTAGCGCTTCCACGAGTTGAATCCCGCCTGCGTACTCGACCCACTCGACGCGAACACCGCGCGCGGCGAGCGCCGCATCGAACGCGCCGTAGCCCTTCACCAGCATCAACAATCCGAGCTTTTGATAGCCGATCCGCAGCAACGCGCGCGGGCGCTGCCAGCTGTAGCTCGCCGGAGTCACCACCGAGGCGCGCACGACTTGCGGCCGCGGCTCGACGTTCGGAACGCGACGCAGCGGCCCGCGCAGCTCACCGTGTTCGATCAACCGAGCGCGGACCACGTTGCGGCTCATCCCGAGCACGCGCGCGGTCTCCAGCTGGTTGCGACCGCAATACTTGTACGTCGTCGCGAGCAGTGCCGATTCGATGCGACCGTGCAAGTCGGGAAGCCTGCGATCGAGCAATGCGACGAGCACGCGCTCGAGGTCCGCGAAGACTTCACGTTCGCTCGCACCGGTCGAATCCTCCGCTTCGAGTGGAGTTGCGCCAATCGACGACGGGCCGAGCTGGAGATCGTCCGCGATCAGCCGATCGCTCTGGCGCACCAGCAACGCGTGGTGAATCGAGTTTTCGAGCTCGCGAATATTGCCGGGCCAGCTGTGCGCGAGCATCCGCTGCTCCGCGCTCGGTGAAAGCTCGACGTGACCTTGACCGAGCCTGCGCCCGAACATCGCGAGGAAGTGGCGTGCGAGCGGCAAGATGTCTCCGCGCCGCTCGCGCAGCGGTGGCACCGTGATCGACGCGACTTTGAGCCGGTAGTACAGATCCTCGCGAAACCGCTTGCCGCGGATGGCGGCCGACAGATCGACATTCGTCGCAGCGATCAGCCGCACGTCGACTGGAATCGGTGCGCGCGACCCCACGCGTGTGACCTCACCCTCTTGCAGCACGCGCAACAGCTTGACCTGAAGCGTGAGCGGCAAGTCTGCGATCTCGTCGAGAAACAGCGTCCCGCCGTGTGCGGTCTCGAACCAACCCGCCTTCGCCAGGTGCGCGCCGGTAAAGGCGCCCTTCTCGTGCCCGAACAGCTCGGCCTCGATCAAATGTTCCGAAAACGCGCCCGCGTTCACGGCCACGAACGGCTGCGCCGCGCGATCGCTCGCCGCGTGCAGCTCGCGAGCGACGCCTTCTTTGCCGGAACCCGTCTCGCCCGTCAGCAGCACCGAGGCATCGCTACGCCCGATACGTTCGATGCGTGCCAACAGCAGGCGTGACATCGGGTCTTCGAAGATCATCACCTTCGGCCGAAGGGAATGGGGACTCGCTATCGGTTCGGGTATCGTGAGCACGACGGGGGTCCTGTCCGAACCCGGTTTTTTGTGCAGATTCGCCGGGTTAATGCCCGTTCGAGCACAGTTCGTGCCCGTCCGCTAGAGGCCTCCTATGCGTGCCTAAAGCCGAAACACGCTGACACCCCATCACGAAACACAGCTAGCCCGTGGTGGTTCGCGGTTGGGGCGAGCGCCGCAGCTAGGGAACCTGTGCCCGATCAGCGAATCAAAAGATGTACCCCCGCGGGGAGTGCGAGTTGCCCGCGTGTCTTGTCGTGGCAGGGGGTAGAGGTCCCGAGCCGACGTGGTCGCGCCGTATGCGTTGACGTCGGGCTCCGGGTTGGGGATCCGCGGCGGCGCGAGTATTCGCCGAGTGCCAGAGCGACGCGGGCGGCTTGGCGTACGGCGTGCTCGATCTGTTGCGAGTGCTGCCGCAGCGAGCGCCTGTCGTGCCGAACGTTGCAGGTTGTCGTGGAGCCGATGGGTCAGTCATCCAACCCATCTCATGACTCGGGTTTCCGTGCGCGTGGTTGGTTGAGGCCACCGTTGCGCCCGCGCGGCTCGGGAATTCCGGACCGTGTTGGTTTGTACTGCGGCGTACTCACTTGGGATTGTTCGGGAACGGGCGCGTCCGTGGGTCGCGCATGCGTGAGTCGTGTTGTCGCTTGAGCACGAGGCTTCGCCGCTGCGCCTTGAGTTCTTGCAGTCTGACTGGCCTGGATGCAGCGTTGGATGTGTTCGCGGCTGTAGTCGCGCTCTGCCATCAGAGCATTGTGCGCGCGACAGAACAGCACGATGTTCTTCTCGGTCGGAGGTCCGCCGAATCCAAATGCTTGGATGTGATGAAACTCGAGCCGACTTCGCGCGCAACAACGTTCACCGGTTGGACTCACGAAGCGGCATTGGCCCTTGTCGCGTACATACACACGACGCTTTACGGCGTTGGGAATATGTCGCGAGTTCGGCTTCGAAGTCGCGGTAGCGGTAGCGGTCGCATCAGACGAACGGCGCGGCTTATCGGTTTGCGCGTAGAGTTGCTTCTTGCGTTCGGACACGAGCAGCGTCAGCGCGCGTTCAAAGAGCACTTCGATGTCGCCGTTGGGCAGTTGATTGCGAAACAGATCTTGGGCCTCTTGCAGCAAATCGCGTACGCGTTGGCTCGCGGTGAACCGAATCTTGTAGCGCCCTTCGCTGATCGGTAGAGCGGGTTCGCGATTGGAAGCGTGTGTGACCGGCGAACCGAGCAGCGGGCGTTCACTCGTTTCCGCGCCTCGATCGACGTCCGATCGCGCGAGGCAGGTCGGCGCCGAAGTCGCGGGCTGACTCGGTTCACTTTGACTCTGCCCCGGGCATGCCGGGAGTGCGTCGGGCCGGGAGGACGAACTAAGCACCATCTGAACACCCGCGCGATTTGCCTCAGTTGCGGTAGTTGCGGCTGACGCGGCGTTTCTGTCGTCAGGAAGCAGCGTTGGGAGATGCGGGGTCGCGTTCTCGCCGTCGCCAAGCCGCGTGAAAGCGCCAGGGCGTGTTGCATTCGCAGAACGCGAAGTGGGCAACCGGCGCAGCATATCGGGCACATCCGGCTGCGGGCAATGTTTGGCGATCAGCAGCTGAATTTCCTGCTTAGTCTTGAGACAAGACAGATTCAACAACTCGGCGTTCTCCGGCGTGAGCACCGGAGCGAGTAGTTTCATTGCGGTCAGGTGCAGCTCGCCGCGACTCAGCATTTCAAGTGAGGCGGGGAACTTGCGAGCGAAGCGTGCCGCATGAAGTCGTAGCCCCGCTTCAGAGTCCGACATATGAAGCGCGCGAACTGCGTATTCGAACATAGATTCGTAGCCGAGGTCTCGATGCAATCCTCGTGCTTCGATCTCACCCAGATGAGCGAGCAGTTGAGCGTTCACGCGCCGGTCTTCCCGAATGCAGTCACGCACGTGCACCACAAGCTCATCGTCCGTCAGCCGTTTAACAATTTCGAGTTCTTTCATGAAACTCCCCCAATCAACAAAACATCTATAACACGCGTGTTTTCGAGCTCCGACGTTGCGCCGTATGCCGCGGGAACACGCGGCATGGTTTGCGCGATCAAAAAAGCCAAGCGCGCGGCAAGGGCGGCCGCCTCGAGCAAGCAACTGCGACTGCTGCTGAGAGCTGCCACGACGCGCGAAAGGTCATCCAAAACCTGTCAAGGGCGATAAAGCGCAATCGCGAAAAATCGACAATCGATCAAGACAACGCAACTGCGCGTTGATCCGTCCGATGAACAAAGCGCAGCACGTGCAGCCATCGCGCAGCCATCAGCGGCACGAAGTAAGCATCCGAACAATTCAACACGTTCCAGACCCGAGGCTCTCAGCATGCGACGCAAAGCGTGACAACGAACCATCCGTGTGATGTCTGCGACCTTGATCACGGTGCGACCGACCTGATCACGCCGCTCAGAATGTGATCCGGTCGCCGCTCGACATTGACCCGCTCGATTCGTTCAGCAGCCCGGATAAGAAGGGCAAGAAAGCATTGAAGGGAAGAGCGAGACGAGAGAGGCCGAGGGTGGGTCAGTCACCGCCGGCGAATGGATCAGGCTCCGAGCAGCGGAAGCCGACTCGAGTCATCCGAGTCTCACCGTCACCCGAGTCACTCACGTCACTCGAGTCACACCCGTCACCCGAGTCACACCCGTCACCCGTGCCCACGCGCCACCTGTGCACCCGCGTCAGCCCTCGGGTCCGGGCAGAGCCCGGTGAGCGAAGCGCGGCCGCTAAGCTCGCAGCAGGCACCGTCCTGATCACGCGCCCGCGACCCATGCGATGTGCAACCAAGCCGTTTGCGCGCAAAGTTCGGCTCGCGGCAATCCCCGATCAGGCGTCGCGACTTCGGCACAGCACGCAGACGCTCGCGCGCCCCCTTTCGGCTAGGGACGCGATCAGCCCGCCCGATAGGAGAGTACCAGTGAGCCCCGAGCGCAGATCACTCAGGCGAAGCTCCCCGTAACAGCCGCAGCACGATGGCGCCCGCCGATCGCAGCACGAGCGAAGCGCGGCCGCCACCCCGTCAGCAAGCTCCACCGCGATCACGCGCCCGCGACCCATGCGATGTGCAACCACACCATTGCGCGCAAAGCTCGGCCCGCGGCAATCCCCAGTCAGGCGTCGCGACCTCGGCACAGCACGCAGACGCAAGCTCGCCCCCTTTCGGCTAGGACGCGTTCAGCCCGCCCGATTGGAGTACCAGCGAACCCCGAGTGCATATTCGCGCTCACTGCGCCTGGGGTTCGGCCAGCGCTGGCGAAGCTGTCGGAGTCAGACGCGCGGACGAAGCCGCGACCGTCCATCACTCGGACGCACCTACCCCTAACAGGCGCAACGGGATGACGCCCACCGATTGCAACACGCGCGAAGCGCCAACGCCACCCCTTCAGCAACCTCCACCGCGATCACGCGCCCGCGACCGCTCAGCGTGCAACGACATTGCCGCGCGCAAAGCTCGGCCCGCGGCAATCCCGAATCAGGCGTCGCGACCTCGGCACAGCTCGCAGACGCAAGCTCGCCCCTATCGGCTAGGACGCGTTCACCCCGATCGCTTGGAATACGAGTGAACTCCGAGCGCAGATCACTCGGACGCACCTCCCCTAACAGCCACAACACGATGACCCCCACCGATCGCAACGCGCGCGAAGCGCCACCGCCAACCCTCCAGCAACCTCCACCACGATCACGCGCCCGCGACTCATGCGAGGTGCACCAGCGCAGCTGCGCGCAAAGCTCGGCCCGCGCCAGTTCTCAACCACGCTCGAGTTGGGGCGACGCAAGTTGGAGCGACGCACCGATACTCGCCTGACTCCGATCGCACACGACGCCGCCAATCGTTTGTTAGTCACAGCCACAAGCAAGCCGAGCGCTCGCACTCCGCGCCTACAGTCGCGCGCGTTGCGTTTCGCGTTTCCCACGGAAGCACGATGTCGCTGCCAAATCGCTGACGCTGTCAGCGGCCCCCTCGCGCGGACAGCCCTAACGTTGCAATGAGCCGCACCCAGCCCGGCCGCACGCTCGCGTTGCAGACGGGGACATCCTGTTTCACCATTGCGTCCGGTCGCTTTTTGGAGCCTTTGATGACGGTGCCTGGTCGACGTCTGCTGCCCATTCTTGTGCTGTTGGTGTGCGCCGCATGCGCGGGCGGACACAAGCCGCGGCAGTCAGACGGCGGGACACAGCTCCCAGATGCAGGCCCACCCACGGGCACCGCGGGCGGGGGAGCACCGACGACCCCCCCTGGCACGGCAGGCTCCGGAGTCGCGGGCTCCGGCATCGCGGGCGCCGGTACCGCGGGGTCCGCCGGAATGCAACCGACCACGCCTCCTCCGAGCGGTCCGCCTGTTTTCCCGCTCCAGGTCAGCCCCAACGGCCGGTTCCTCGTCGACATGGACGGCAAGCCGTTCCTGATCAGCCAAGCCTCATCGTGGGGTCTGATTCAGGCGCTCTCGACCGCCGACGCGACGGCATACCTCGATAATCTGAAGCAGCGCGGCTTCAACACCGTGATGGTCAGCATCATCTCGAACGACACTCGCTCGGCCGGCGGGCCACCGAACTGGCAAGGCGTGTCGCCATTCACGAAGCGCTGGGACTTCTCCTCCTGGAACGAGGAGTACTTCGATCACGCCGACGAGATCATCCGGCTCGCCGGTGAGCGCGACATGCTCGTGACGCTGGTGCCCTCGTACTTGGGTTTCCCACAAGACGCGAGCCAGGGCTGGGCCGACGAGCTGATGAACTCGAACAACGACGAGGACACGAGTCGTAGATACGGCGAGTTCCTCGGCGATCGCTACAAGGACTTCCCCAACATCGCCTGGATCGCAGGCGGCGACAATCAGCCCAAAGCCGGGAGCCCACTCGAGGCGCGTTTACTCGCGATCGTGCAAGGCATCCAGTCACGCGACAAAGTGCACTTGTGGACCGCCCACTGGGACGGCCAAGGCGACGGCGCACTCGCGACTGACAATAAAGCGTTCGCAGCATTGATGGATGTGAACGGCTACTACGCCTACAACTATGACCTGACATACCAACGCGATCTCGAAGCCTATGCGATGTCGCCGACGCTGCCGCTGATTCATCTCGACATGAGCTACGAGACCGAGGGCGGCGGGACACCCGACAACATCCGTCGCAAGGCCTACGGCGTAATGCTGAGCGGAGGCGCCGGCTCGAGCTTCAACGCGGGCCCGGACTGGTATCTGTTTTTCAAGTGGCGAAACATGGATACGCAAGGCACGCGCGAGACGACGTATTGGGCCGGCTTGTTTCGTTCACGCGCCTGGTACGAGCTCGTTCCCGACAAGGATCACAAGGTCGTGACCGCGGGCTACGGCAGCTTCGGCAACATCAACTACGTGACCGCAGCGCGCAGTGCGAGCGGCAAACTCGTGATGGCTTATCTGCCGACAGGCGCCGCCGTGAGCGTCGACTTCGGAATGCTCTCCGGGGATAAGGCGCAGATCTGGTGGTACGACCCGACGACTGGCAAGGCGACTTCGGGCGGCACGCAAACGACCGAAGGCACACAGCGGCTCACGCCACCTGCGCGCAAATCTTACGCGCTCGTCATCGATGACGCGTCGCTCGGCCTGCCGGCGCCCGGCTCCGAGTGAGCGCCGCTGTTAGTCGCGCAGGTTAGTCCCAAGCGAGGGATCGCTCGGCGCGCTGCTTTCTGTCGCCCAAGCTTTTCGCGAGTGTCACGAGGCGAGGCTTCGGTGCCGCTTAATCTGCGCGCCATGGGCATTCACAGACGATCTTTCATCTCCGGAGTCGGCTCGCTCGTCGCAGCTGGTTCCATGGCTCGAGTCATCGGCTCGGCTTCGCCTGCGCGCGCGCGTGCGGGCTTCACTGGCTACGGCGATCTCGTACCGGATCCCGCAGGCGTGCTCGATCTGCCGCCGGGGTTCAAGTACGCGATTCTGTCGCGCGAAGGCGATCCACTCAGCGTCGCCGGCATCGTGCCTTCGAACCACGACGGCATGGGCAGCTTCTCGGCGGGCTTTCGCGGCATTTCCCTCGTGCGCAATCACGAGGTCGACCTGAGCGACGTCGAAGAGGACGCGAAGCTGCCGGTCCCGCTGCTCGAAGGCGCGAACTACGATCCAGACGGCACCGGCGGAACGACGACGTTGTTAGTCGGTCGCGATCGCAAGCTGTTGGAACACTGCGTGAGCCTATCGGGCACGCTGAACAACTGCGGTGGCGGTCGCTCGCCGTGGAAGACATGGCTCACCTGCGAAGAGACCGAAGACATTTTGTCGAAGCCGCACGGCTACATCTTCGAGGTCGATCCGAGGAAGGCAGGCAACCCAGAGCCGATCGTCGCAATGGGTCGTTTCGCGCACGAAGCTGTCGCATTCGATCGTCGCGGCGTGGGTTATCTCACGGAAGACGCGGGCGGGCCGCTCGGTTGCGTGTATCGGTTCGTTCCGAATCAGTTGCTCGGCGGCAAGGGCAGTCTGCACGCGGGCGGAACGTTGACTGCGATGGCGGTCAGCGGCGTCGCTGGTGATCTATCGGTGGTTCAAGAGCCGGGTACGACTCTGCCGATCACGTGGGTACCGGTCGCGAACGCCAATCCGGGCGCGGACGACGCGACGGTGCGCGAGCAAGCACAGGCGAAGGGCGCGACGCCGATTCGCAAAGCCGAAGGAATTTGGCTCGGCTTCGACGGCACGATTTGGTTCGTCTCGAGTTACGCCGAAGGACCGGGCGCAGAAGAAGCCGACGCTGCCACGGACGCGGTGCACGCCGGTCAGATTTGGCGACTGGATCCCGAGGGCGAGACGATCGAGCTCGTCGCGTTCTTTCCGGAAGGCAGCCCGTACGATGGGCCTGACAACATCACGGCGGGTCCGCACGGCTATGCGATCGCGTGCACGGACGGCGAAGATGATCAGTGGCTCGTCGGCATCGGCAACGACGGCGGCACGTTCCCGTTCGCGTTCAACGCGATGAACGACGTGGAATTCGCGGGTGCGACGTTCTCGCCGAGCGGGCAGACGTTGTTTGCAAACATCCAGGAAGGCCCAGCGATCACGCTTGCGATTTGGGGTCCGTGGTGACAGGTGGGCGCTTGGCGCGGACCCAAAAGGTCCGCGTCAGCGCAAACAACACTGCGAGCACGACGATCGCACCGAGCACGAGCTCTTCGATGTGACCCGCGCGATCGAAGAGCTCCTTGATGCCCGCACCGAGGAAGTACCCGGCAGCGGTGACCGCACACGACCAAAGCGCGCAACCGAGAACGTTTAGGACTAAAAACCTCGGTGCGCGGAACGGCGTTGTACCGAGGAGCAACGGCGTGATCGATCGAATGCCGACGATGAAGCGGAAGCCGATCACGAACCAGTCGCCAAAGCGATCGAGCATGGCGTCCGCGCGCGCGTGATGCTTTTGCAAGTTCGGATGGCGCGCGAGATATGCGGGGCCGTAGTGCCGGCCGATGCGAAACCAAGTTTGGTCGCCCGCGACCGCGCCCACGAACGCGGCGAGCGCAACTAGCGGGAGAGAGAGAACGTCGCGGTGAGCGAGTGCACCGCCGAGCAGTAAAACGCTCTCGCCCTCGAAGAACGTGCCCAAGAGGATGGCGAAGTAGCCGTAGTGTTCGAGCCAAGTCTCGAGCATGGGGGACCTTACGGCCTAAAGCGGTGACTTGCACGCTCGGGCGGGGTCGCTGGTAGGTTCGCCGCACCTCGAGACTCGGAGAACCCATGACCATCAGCTTCACTGGCAAGACCGCAATCGTGACCGGAGCCGGCGGCGGACTCGGCCGCCAACACGCACTCGAGCTCGCTCGGCGCGGCGCAGCAGTCGTCGTCAACGATCTCGGCGGTTCGATGGACGGCACGGGCGGATCGAGCGCGGCAGCTGACAGCGTCGTCGCTGAAATCGTCGCCGGCGGTGGCAAAGCCATCTCGAACGGCGCGAGTGTCAGCGACCCGAAAGGTGTCGAAGGCTTGGTGAAACAAACCCTCGAAGCGTTCGGTCGGATCGACATCCTGATCAACAACGCCGGCATCTTGCGCGACAAGAGCTTCAAGAAGATGGAGCTCGACGACTTTCGCGTGGTCATCGACGTGCACCTTCTCGGCACCGCGTATTGCACCAAAGCCGTCTGGCCGATCATGCTCGAGCAAAACTACGGGCGCATCGTGATGACGACGTCGCCGTCCGGCTTGTTCGGGAACTTCGGGCAAGCGAACTACGGCGCTGCGAAGCTCGGCGTCGTCGGCCTCATGAATACACTCAAGATCGAGGGCGCGAAGAACAACGTCAAGATCAACGCGCTCGCACCCGTTGCAGCAACGCGCATGACCGAAAGCCTGATTCCCAAAGACCGGCTCGAAAAACTCGGTCCTGAACTCGTCACTCCCGGTGTCGTGTATCTGTGCAGCGAAGACGCGCCCACCGGCGTGATCCTTCAAGCCGTCGGCGGGCGATTCAACGTCGCCGAGATCGTCGAAAACGCCTGGGTCGATCTCGGGGCGGATTGCACGGTCGAAAGCGTCGCAGAGAGCTGGGCGAAGATCACCGACATGAGCGCTGCCAAACCGCGCCGGCGCTAGTTGCCGCTACTAAGGCGAGGCGGGTTTAGGCGGGACTGCGAGCGCTCGCGCGGCCTTGGCTCGATCGAGGTACGTGTAGCTTTTCGTTCCATCGATCGTCCTCAAGATTTGCCCCTGAAGCGTCCAGCTGTACGACAACCCGCGCCGCGGGCGCTTGCAATCTGGATCGTCGAGTAGACAGGCCCGCTTCAGCGGAACCGGGCCGATCCGCTCCTCGAACGGCTCGACACCGTACTTCACGGTGTCACCCGCGAGCGCCTCCTCGAGCACGCGACCTTCGGCGCGCGGCATCTGAAGCCCGAGGATCGACGCGATCGTCAACGGAACGTCGAGGTTGCTCGACGGATAGTCGTTCACATACGCCGCCCGGAAGCTCGGCCCGAACGCGATCAACGTGTTGTGCACATCGACCGGAGAAAACGAACCGTGCATCCCACGATAGCCTTGCGGGCTCGAATGTTCGCTACCCGGAGCCTCGGGTGCAGCCGCGCTCACCGCCGTGTCATTCCAATCGAAGCTCACGACGACGTCGGGCATCGGCGGTGAAAGCGACGTCGGCTCTTCCATGCCGATGCGTGAGAGCGGAAGTGTCCCGGCGACAGCGCCGTAGAGCGAACGCACGAACAACGGCCCGAACGGCGCGCGCTCTTGCAGCGTGGTCACGAGCCGCTGGACGAGCTTCCGATCATGACTCG
>DASRXR010001135.1:0-7792 GCA_035687405.1 Polyangiales bacterium | reverse complement strand
GTAGTGAGTGCCGCCGATCGAGCGATCGGTGTGGTGCATCATCAGTGCGAAGAGCACCGTGGTGATCGCGCCACCGAAGAAGTGCTCGACGCATGTGACGAGAATGATGGCTGCCGCTCCTGGCTGCGGGAGCACACTTGCCCACCACAGCGAGGCCACGCCGAGCGCTCGAAACGCCGCGATCCAGAGCAACGCGCGCGGCAAGGACACGCTCCGCACGAGCACACCACTCAAGGTCGTGCCGGCGAGCGAGGTGATCATGCCGAAGGTTCCATTCCACAGCCCGATGTCGGACGGCGTGAACCCGCGATCGAACAACATCGGCTTCCACATCGCGTCGGCGAGCGTCTCTCCCATCTTGTATGTCAAGACGACCGCGATCAGCGCAGCCGCCGGCGGCTGACTCAGCGCGCTGCGCAGCCGAGCGACGAGTTCGCGAAAGTTTACCCTCGCGACCGGTGCTGCTTCAGGGCCGGTGCTCTCAGGCTCGCGCATCGCGATCGACATCGCGAGCACGCCGAGCATCAGCACACCCATCACGTTGAACAGGCCGCTCCAGCCGATCTTTGCGCTCGCCCAGACGAGTAGACCGCCGCCGGTCAGCATGCCGAGCTTGTAGCCGACGACTTGTAGTGCATTGCCCGGCCCGAGCTCTTTCGGATCGAGCCAGCTCACCGCGAGCGCATCGACTGCGATGTCCATCGTCGCCGCGAACAAGTTCATGAAGAAGATGATGACGACGAGAGTTTCGGGCTCAGTCACGTGCGCCGCTACGAATGCGCTGACGACGAGCGCCGCTTGCATCGGGACGATCCAGCTCTTGCGCCGGCCGAAGCGCGCGCTGCCGTAGCCATCGACCAACGGTGCCCACAGCGCTTTCGCGAGCCAGGGCGCTGCGAGCAAGCTCGCGAACCCGATCGCTTTCAACGAGACGCCTTGCTCACGCAGGAGTAGCGGCAGCGCCGTGACTTGAAACCCGAACGGCAAACCTTGCGAGAAGTACAGGAGCAGCAGGGGCAGCAGCTTCTTCACGCTGCCCTTATGCCTCATTCGGCAAAGAGATCGACCGCCTGTTCGCAAGTGAACGCGCCGCGATGTGCGAGCTGGTAGCGAGTTCCGATCGGCGTCTCGACTTCGAAACGATCGGTCTTGCCGGACTCGAAGAACGACAAGCTCATGCAGCCCATCTCCTGCACCTCGAACCCGGTCGGGACGATCTTGCGCGTGTGAATCGTGACGAACAGCAGCGGTTCGTCGTCACTTCCGCCGCAGCTCAGCATCGCAGCCGAAGCCGCGACGATGGCCGCGAACACTATCCCCTCGCGCATGCCCCCCTCCACTCTCAGCTCAGATCCGGCTCAACAACTCTGCCTTCTTCGACTGAAATTCGGAATCGGTGAGGATGCCCTTTTGGTGCAGATCGCCGAGGCGCTCGAGCGCAGTCAGAACTTCCTGCTGCGTCCGCGGCCCGTCGGACTGCGAATTGGACTGCTGGAACGGCGCCGGGTCGGGCGCATAGGTGGGCTCGGAGTACGCCGGCTGGGATTGCGGCTGCGAATAGGACTGCGAGGAGGTCGGAGCGCCGCTCACGATCGGGAGCGAGTCGACGGTGAACGTGCCGCGCTGACTCGAGAACGAGAGCGTGCCCGGCGAGCCGCCCTGCTGCTGCTGCACGCCACCGATGTTGTGATCGAGCGTGTCGTAGATCGTCATGTTCCCGCCGCGATCGATCGCGAGCCGCGAGACATGCGGGAAGTAGGCGTAGCGCGTGTCGTTTTGACCGCCGCTCGAGCTGGGCTGCCCGAGCTCGGACGGCCACATGCTGCTGCCGTAGCTCGGGAATCCGAAACCGCTGCCCTGGTATTGCTGCTGCTGCGGCGAGAACTGCGGTTGCGGCACGAACACGTTTTGCGACCGGAGCAAGCTCGAAAGCTCGGAGCACAACCCGCTCACCTTCGACTGCAAGCCGTAGTTGAACATGTCGCCGACCATCGTCATGCCGCCCTGCATCCACTGACCGCTGCCGCCGAGCTCGGGCACGTTGAACTGCGCCATGGTGCCGCCGCCGTTCGACACGGCGAAGAGCATCGACGTCACTGCGTCGAGACTCACGCCGTAGCGTTGTGCGAGATTTTGGAGCGCATTCTGCGCGTCGGATGTCAGTTGTTGCATGGCGTCGCCTCGAATCGGTCAGTCAGGATCAGGAAGAACGGTACGACCAAGTCCGTACCGTCCCGGTTTCGCGCCGGTTATGAGGCAAAAATCGCGCCGCCCGGCTCGTTCTGGGCCCGATGCATACCATGCGTCCGCGGAGCGTCGAGCGCACCGGCGCAATTCACCCAAACAGGGCTTAAACGTGGCTTAAACGCGTGATTGGGGCCGGCGAAACGGCCCAGCATCCATCACTGCGGTCGGACGGGTGGCGGCAAGGGCGGCAGGTCCTTGCACCCGTATTCGAACGTGATCGACTGGAACCGGCCCGCCTTGGCGTCGTCGCACAGCTTGCCGGTGATCTCGACGTGCGAGCCATCCGGCGTGATCGACCAACCCGCATCCGCGGCCAGCATGCGATCCACCTTGCTGCGCATCCCGTTTTCTTCGACGACCATCAGCAGCTTCTCGACCGGGTCGGCCGCGGGCTTCAGATTGATCGAGCACGAGTCGAAACCCATCTTCACGGTCTCGCTCACGACCTCGCGCAGCTTCGCTTCGAGCGCTGCGGGGTCGTTCGGCAAGATGTACTCCATCGTTCCGCCGCTGACGGCGACTTGGTTCAGCAAGTCGACGCCCGCCGCACCCGGCAACCCGACGACGTAGGTCTTGATCATCTTGTCGGCGAGCCAGCCCGCCGAGCGATCCGGCTCCGGCTTCGTCGGAATCATCGTCATCGTCTCGTCTGGAAAGCAGTTCGGCTGACCGTCCGTAAACGCGACGACGGCAAGATTGCCGGTGAGCTTCGCGTTCTGAATCGCGACGTCCGCGCGATCGAACGCTTCGTTCATCGGCGTGCCGATGCCGAGTGCTCCACCGATCGCCTGCCAGTGTGCAGCCCACGACTGCAGGAACATCGCGCCGGGTTGAAACCCGATCTGGTTGGCCGACTCGATCGGATCGACTGCAACACTCGGCAAACCCGGGATGCAGCCGAGCGTCGGGAAGAAGATCGCGCCGACCGTCAGCGAATCCTGCAGCGTCATGATCGCATTTTGGAGTGCGGTTTGCGCGGCGACGATCTTCGTCGTCTGCTCCCAGGGGTCGTTCATGCTGAGCGACTGATCGAAGATGATCAGCAAGTTGCCGGGGTGGCGGGTCACTTCGATGTCCTGCTCGAGCCGCAGCGAGCCGCAGTTGTCGGGATCGGGACCGAGCGGGCCGCAGAACTTGCCGACTTCGCAGGGCCCGGCGTCGGGGTTCTTGGGGCCGGAGTCGGAGACGTCCACGATCGGGGTCACGGGAACCAGGCCGTCACCAGGATTCTGGGCGTTGCCGAAGCCAGCGGCACCACTGCCAGTTCCAGCACCGGCACTAGGTCCTGGGGCGATGCCGCTGCCAGCTGCGGGCTGACCCGGCACGACCCGCTGGCCACCGCCGGCATTCATGTTCGAGCTCGAACACGCCGACACGACCGCTAGTGCAAAACAGAACCCGATGGCATGACGCATGATCCTCGACCTCACCCAGGGGCTCGCCGCCGGGTTGACTGGGTGTCTGTGTCGGTGTGTCCGGCTGGGTCAAAACGGCTCACCCAAAGCGTCACAAATCGATACGACTTCATGTGTTTTGATGCAGCCACCTTTTGCGACTCTCGGTTCGGGACGCAGAGCGACCGCTCATACCCGCCAAAACCGAAAGAGGTCGGGGCGCAGCGAGTCGTGTAGGCTCGCGGGCCCGCATGGTTTCTTGGCAACCGCGACGCGCCTTTTGCTGGCTGGCACTGGCATGGGTTCTGAGCGCCGCAGAAGTCGCACGCGCCGAGATTCCCGAGTACCTGCAGGAACAACGCATCGTTGCGATTCGCGTCGTCGGAGACAACCTCCAGGGCGGCCCAGAGGGCATCGGCGTACGCATCGGGGCCAGCCTGACTCGCCAGCTCGTTCGCGATGCCGTGTTGCGCCTCTTAGCCAAAGGCCGCTGGGTGAACGTGCAAGTCGACGCCGAGGCCGTGGCTGCGGGCGTCGCACTCGTCTTTCACCTCGAGCCGCGCATCGAGCTGCGCCGGGTGGAAGTTCGTGGGGCGAACGCGGTCGAAGCACAGGTGTCTCTCGATGCGCTCGGCTTGCAGAGCGGCTCGACGCTCGAGTCGGATGCGCTCGAGTCGTACGCGGCTGCCGTTCGTAAGGCGTACGCGGAGCGCGGCTATCTCGGGGCGCGCGTCGCGCTGCAGCTGCGCGACACAGACGACGCGGCGCAAAAAGTGTTGATCGCGACGCTCGACGAAGGGCCGGCGACGCGCATCGAGGAGCTCGTGTTCACCGGAGACGTGCCGGTCAATCCGCACGTGGTCTTCGGAGTGATGGGGTTGTCGACTGGCGACGTGCTCGACCGGCGCGAGTTTCACGACCGCATTCAGCGCGCGGAGCACCGATTGCGGGCGCGCGGATATCTCGAAGCGCAGCTGCAATTGCCCGTGGTCACCGTCCGCGGCGCGCGAGCGCGCCTCGCTTTTCCTGCGCACATCGGGCCGCGTTACACGCTCGAAGTGCGCGGCGCTTCACCGTTGCTCGGACGCGAGGTCATCGATGCGCTCGCGATTCTCGATGCGCCGCTGAACGACACCACGTTCGATGCGCTGCCACCGCGGATTCGCGACTTCTACGCGAAGCACGGGTTTCTGGACACGAAGGCTTCGGTCGAACGCACGGCACTCGGGCCCCGCCGCGCACGGCTGCTGATTCGGATTCGCACCGGGCCGCAAGTCGAAGTCGTCGCGGTCACGTTCATCGGCGCGCAGCACTACACCGGGGAGTTCTTGCGCGATCAGCTCTCGAGCTATCTCGAAGAGCACTTGCCCGGCACGGACTTCGTCGAAACCGTCGACTCCCAGGTCGTCGATCTGGTCTCGACCGATGATCAGCTGGGCTCGCGACGGGTCGCGCGACCCTGGCTCGAGATTCCGGCCAAGACCTATTACGTCCCGGCGTACGACGAGGCGATCAAACACATCGTCGAGCTCTATCAATCGACGGGATACTTGGCGGTCGAAGTCGGGCCGCCGGTGTTCGAGCGGCTCGGGCCACGCCACGCGACCGTGAACATTCCCGTGCGCGAAGGCCCGCGGACGATGTTGCACAGCGTCGTGCTCACCGGCACCGAGCAGATCCCGAGTCGCGAGCTGTTGGTGGCGTCCGGGCTCGAGCGCAGCGCTGCGTTTTCGTATCTGGGCCTCGAAGAAGCGCGCCTGCGCATGCAGAGCGTCTATCAAGAGCACGGCAACATGTTCGCGCGCATCGAGCCGAGCGTGCGGTTCTCGAACGACCGCACGCGGGCCGAAGTCTCCTTTCAGGTCGTCGAGAGTTTTCCCGTGCGCGTCAGCGATGTCGTCGTGGTGGGTGCGGAGCGCACGAGCCCGCTGTTCATCCGGCGCCTGCTCTCGCTCCGGCGCGGCTCGCTGTTTCAGCCGTCGACCGCACGCGAGAGTGAAGCCACGCTGCAAGCGCTCGGCGTGTTCACGGGCGTGTCGGTCGCACTCGAAGAACCGGACTTGCCCGCGCGCGTGAAACGTGTGGTCGTGACCGTCGCGGAACGGCCCAACCAATTTCTCGACTTCAGTGCGGGCTTGAGCACCGGCCAGGGCATTCGCGCGGGCTTTCAGTACGGCTACCGAAACTTGTTCGGCAGCGCGGTCGGCGTGAACCTGCGCGTGCAGTTCGGTTATCAGCTCTTGTTCGTGCGCGAAGACGTCCGGCGCAACTACGAGAACCTGCTCTTCGAAGAGCGGCTCGAGCGGAACGTGGCGCTCGGGTTGGTCATCCCGCGGATGCCGGGCATGGGCACGACGCGCACGAACCTCGACCTCTTGCACGTGCGCGACAACGAGATCGATTTCGGTGTCGATAAAAACGGTGTGACCTTGGCGTTCACGGAGACGCCGCTGCCGTACGTGACGCTGCTCCAAGCGGCGGACCTCGAGAACAACAACGTCGACCTGTTCGTGAAAAAGCGGCTCGATGAGTACCTCGAGACGGTCACCGATCCACGCTTGCGGCGCTTGCTCCGCGTCCCCGACGGCAGCACGACGCTCGTCGCCGTGCGCGGTGTCGCGAGCTACGACCGGCGCGACAACGCGTTCGTGCCGACCACGGGTTATTACTTTTCCGTTTCGACCGAGCTCGCGAGCACGCTGCACACGCGTTCCGCCGATGTGCGCGACGAAGAATTTTTCAGCCGCTTCTTGAAACTACAATTCACGACGAGCGGCTACGTTCCGCTCGGCAAATCCGTCGTGATCGCAGGTCAGTTGCGCGTGGGGCGGATCATTCACTTGATCAACGGCTCGAAGACGTACCCGAATCGCGCGTTCTTCCTGGGTGGCGTCGATACGATGCGCGGTTATTTTCAAGACGAGTTGATTCCGCAGGACATTGCGGATCGGAACGCACGCGACGCCAACCCGCAGCCGCTCAACAGCATCGTTCGCGCGGGCGATGCATTCGTGCTGCTGCGCGGCGAATTGCGATTTCCACTGTACGGTCAGCTCGGTGCAGGTCTGTTCGCCGACATCGGGAACTTGTGGGCCGATGCGAGCAACATGAATCCACTCGATCTGCGGCCGACCGCAGGCGCTGGGTTGCGCTTGAACACGCCGGTCGGACCGATTGCCGTGGACTACGGCATCGTGCTGAAGCGGCGCTTGTATCTGGACGAGCCGTTCGGGACGCTACAGTTCTCGATTGGGCTCTTCTGAGGCACCTGCGTTGACAGATGCAGGGCAATTTTCAATGCTCCACGAACGCTCGTGTGCGACTTGCCGCCACGACTTGCCAACCGCGCCGTTACACAGTGCGCGGAAATAGGAGTTTGCATGATGCAGATCAAACAACATCTCCTGGACAAACGTGTGGTCAAGCGTGCCCTGCAAGAAGGGCTGCTCGACAAAGCTGCATATCAACGGACGCTCGACGAGCTTCCGGACTTGAGCAATCGCGTTCAGTCCTCAGACGACCCTCCGGCAGTCCCCGCTAGCGCGGCCAGCACGTCGCACGAGGCCGCTCCCAGCGGCAACACCACGTCGAGCTCCGCGAACTCGTACTGAGCGTGAGCTCGGCGTCCTCACCCATGAAGTGCTACGAAGCGGCATCGCAGCCAGCGATGCGCAAGAGGTGACCCGCATGGCCGAGGAGAACGGAAGTGATTTGGATGACAACGGCGTCGACATTCCGGACGCCGATGACATTCGACCCATGGCCTTCGATATCTTCGTGCTGTCGCTCAACGCATCTGCGCTGATGCACTTGGGCGACGGTATCGAGGCCGGCGAGCCGAACTTGCCCCTCGCGCGCCAGACCATCGACATCCTCGCGATGATCGAAGAAAAGACGCGCGGGAATCTGAGCGGCGAGGAAGAACGCCTCGTGCATCAGATCTTGTTCGACCTGCGGATGCGGTACGCCCGGAAGGTGCCGCGTTAGCCGCGTGAGCCCCGTTAACAGGAGGCCGCGTTAGCGGTAATAACGCTGCTTGCGGATGGGTACGGGCACGGGCTGCGGTACGACCAAACCTTCGAGCGAACCCACTAGATCATCGACTAGGTCTCGGAGACGCTCTTTGATCCGGTCCGCGAGGGGCTTCTTCC
>DASRXR010001134.1:0-7560 GCA_035687405.1 Polyangiales bacterium | reverse complement strand
CGAGAAGATCGTGCGTTCGATGCGCCGCTTGGCGCCGCGGCTCTACTCGATCGCATCGAGCCTGGCCGCAACGCCGGACGAAGTGCATCTGACTGTCAGCACCGTCCGCTACTTCCGCAATGGAACCACGCGCTCGGGCGTGGTCTCTGGACACATCGCCGATCGGCTCGGCGAAGGCGAGCTCCTACCGGTGTACGTGCATCAGAACGACAACTTCAAACTACCGGCGGATCCCACGACTAAAGTTCTGATGATCGGTGCGGGAACCGGCATCGCTCCGTATCGCGCGTTCATGCAGGAACGGGCCGCATTAGGCGCGGCCGGCAGTGCCTGGCTCTTCTTCGGCGAACGGAACTTCCGCACGGACTTTCTCTATCAGACCGAGTGGCAGGCTTGGCTGCGAGACCAGACGCTCGCTCGTTTGACCCTCGCGTTCTCGCGCGACCAGACCGAGAAAGTCTACGTGCAGCATCGGCTCCGCGAGCACGCGCGAGACATCTATGCGTGGTTGCAAGACGGCGCACACGTCTACGTTTGCGGCGACGCGGCGACGCTCGCGCCAGCAGTACACGAAACTCTGCTGTCGATCCTCGAAACGGAGACGAACTCGCGCGAGCGCGCGGTCGAGTACTTGCACGAGTTGCACGAACAGCGGCGCTATCAGCGCGACGTCTACTGAAGAGATCCCGATGGCCCCAAAACCCAACCGAACGGCGACGCGCGACCGTGACTTGAGCCAACCGCTCGCGAAGCTCGATCCCAACGAAACACTCAAGGCGCGCAGTCGTTTTTTGCGCGGGACGATCGAAAACAGTCTGGCGGATCCCGTCACCGGCAGCATCTCGGAGGACGACGCAAAGCTCGTCAAGTTTCACGGGATGTACATGCAGGACGATCGAGATGTGCGCGAGGAGCGTCATCGGCAAAAGCTCGAGCCTGACTATCAGTTCATGGTGCGCGTTCGGCTACCCGGCGGCGTATTGGACGCACCCCAGTGGCTTGCCCTCGATGGAATCGCGCGCGAATACGGGCGCGGCAGCTTGCGCCTGACCACGCGCCAAACCTTTCAGATTCATGGGGTGATGAAGCCCAATCTGCGAGCGACGCTTCAGCGACTCGACGCCATCCTGCTCGATACGATCGCCGCGTGTGGTGACGACTGTCGCGGTGTCATGTGTTCGGTCAACCCAGCGCTCTCCGAGTTGCACCGTGAGGTCTACGCGCTCGCAAATCGAGCGAGCGCGCACATGCGCCCTAAAAGTGGAGCTTACCGGGAGATTTGGCTCGGCGAGGAGTGCATCGCCGGTGGCGATCCTGATCTGAACGAAGAGCCTTTCTACGGCCCCACCTATCTACCGCGCAAGTTCAAGATCGGTTTTGCGATCCCACCGATCAACGACATCGATGTCTACACGCAAGACTTAGGCTTCATTGCTATCGCCGACGGCGAGACCCTGCAGGGCTTCAACGTTTGTGTGGGTGGCGGCATGGGGCGCACCGACCGTGTTCCGCGCACGTATCCGAGGCTGGCGGACGTCATCGGATTCGTGACGCCCGATCAGGTGCTCGACCTGAGCCGACAGGTGATCTCGATCCAACGCGACTACGGAGATCGCGTCGACCGCAACCGCGCCCGTTTCAAATACACGCTGGACGTGCACGGCATTCCTTGGTTCTGCAGCGAGCTCGAAACGCGGCTCGGCTTTGCGTTGTCGCCCGCACGCGCTTTTCGCTTCGACACGAACAACGACTCGTTCGGCTGGCAACGCGGGTCGGACGGCAGATGGCACCTGACAGTGTTCATCGAGAACGGGCGCGTAACCAATCAGCGTGATTGTCAGCTGCTGGATGCGCTCCGGGGGATCGCACTTGAACACGGTGTGCAATTCCGACTGACTCCGAACCAGAACCTAGTCGTCAGTGGTGTCGAGGCGCGCGCGCGCGAAGACATCAATGCACTTCTGACGCTGCATCACGTCGACTTCGATTCCAAACAGAGCGCTTTACGCCGCAGCTCGATGGCCTGTGTCGCGTTTCCGACCTGCGGGCTCGCGATGGCAGAAAGCGAGCGCTATCTGCCAGCGTTTCTGACCAAGTTCGAAGCGCTATTGCGTGACCATGGTTTGGACACCCAAGCCATCAGCGTACGAATGACCGGCTGTCCAAACGGATGTGCGCGCCCGTACGTCGCAGAAATCGGACTCACCGGCCGCGCGCCTGGCAAATACAATCTGTACATGGGTGGCGGTGCTCACGGCCAACGCTTGAACGTGTTGCATACCGAGAACATCGCCGAAGCGAAGATCTTCGAGATCCTGCGACCCCTCGTGGCGCGTTACGCGCGGGAGCGCTCGCCCGGCGAGCCGTTCGGAGATTTCGTCCAGCGCATCGGCGTATTGCGGTCGGCCGCGTCGCACGACGTCTCGGTCAACTGAGTCCGTTGCAGACCCTGAGGGTTTACAGGAGCCATGACGATGAGTCGCTACATGCTGATCTCTTCTCGCGAGCCTTTCACCTGCCAGTCGACGAACGACCTCTACGACCTCGCTCGCGAGCTGTCCCGCCAGGGCCATCAAGTCACTCTGTTCCTGGTCGAAAATGGCGTGATGGTCGCACGAGCCGGAGTCTACTCGAAGCTGCTGCAGGAGGCTTATGCCGCGGGCGTAGAGATTCTCGCCGAAGAATTCTCATTGCGAGAGCGCGCGATCCCGTTGAACCGTTTGGGTGCAGGAATCGAGTCGGCGCGGCTCGAAGTCGTCCTCGACGCATTGGTCGAGCGCGTAAAAACAGTTTGGCACTGACACCGAGTTCGCAGCCCTAGAAAGCGTACCCATGAAGCTCACCTTTGCATTGATGGATCCACCGTTCGAGAGCGAGCGGACGACGACATTCTTCCGACTCCTCGCGCTGGCGGCGACGCGTGGCTACGAGGTCAACGTGTTCGCGTACGAAGGTGCCGTGCATTTGGCATTCGATCGCCAGAAGCCGCACGGCAACAGTGTTCACGGCACGGATGTTCCGACGGAGAACCATCCGTTGCCGAAAGACTGGCTGCAGGAGTTGATGACGCTCGCGCAGCAGCATGGCGGTCGCATCGATTGGGTCAACTGTGGCCTGTGCGTCGATGAACGCGGTGTGAACGAGGCTGTCGAGGGAACGCGTCGAGGCTCGCCGGGCGACTTCTGGAAGATGGCGCAGGCGTCGGCGAACGTGCTCACGATTGGAACCCGCTGAGGAAACCGAGGCCGCATGAAAGTCTTACAGATCGTCGAATCGGCATATCGCGGAACGCTCGAAGAGCAGGACGATACGATTGTTTGGCTCACTCACTGCCTACAGGCAGCGGGTGCCGAGCAATCGGTATTGTTGAAGGACAACGCGGTCAATTACGTGCTCACGGGGGAAGACAGTAGCGGTCTGAGTTTCGGGCGCTGGCAGCAGACACATCCCCCGCAGATCGCAAGTCAGATCGCGGCGCTCATTTCAAAGAACGTTTCGGTCAATGTGGTGTACGAGGATCTAGAGGCACGCGGGCTGGTCGATGTCGCGCGAGTCGCGGGTGTGAACCTCGTGGCGCGAAGAAATCTCCCGCAGTTGCTCGAGGAGCACGATCAGGTGTGGCACTGGTAGGTTGCGTGCTGTCGCGCGGGTCAATCGCCGAACGGGATCACGAGTACCGATCGTTGTGCTTCATCGACTACGCGGGCCGACACGCTATCGGTGATCAAGCGGTGCATCCATGAGTGCCGTCGCGTGCCGACTAATATGACACCCGCGTCTTCGCCGACTGCTTGACGCAAAATCGCTTCGACGGGATCCGCCTCGCGTGCCACGACCGATGTGACTGCGATGGAGAGTTGGCTCGTCGCTCGCGTCAGCTGTTCGCGGCGGACCCCCGTCCGGTACTGCGCCGGGTTCGATTCCAAGCGCGTGCGCGGCGCGACGTTATGTAATGCGACCACGCGAGCGCCGAGACGTAGGCCGAAGTCCGCTGCGCGATCCAGTACCGGATAATGCGGACCCAACAGGTCTGTCGCGGCAACCACCGTGCGATTTGCCGCGATGGTCGCTCGTGAAAACAGAACTGGCAGACCTGTCGTGCGGGCGAGCGAAGTGACTCGTTCCCCAGCGTGGGGGTTGCCTGGAGCTAACACAACAAGGTCGATGTGGAGCGTCTGAGTGTGAATTTCGACTTCTTCGAAGAAGTTGCCCATGCGGACCTGCCAACACTCGGGAGGTACGAGATCCTGGCACCACGCTTGAAGTTGTCGGCAAGCCTCGAGATAGCGTTGCAAGCTCACACCGTCGTAGACGAAATGAGTATTGCGTACGATTGAGTCCATGCGATGGGCGGATGGCACGACACTCAGCACGTGCAGCTCTGCTTCGAGTGCGCGCGCTAGGATCGAAGTGCGCACGAGACCTTCTCGCGAGCGGGAGACGCCCGCGGTGACGAAGAGAATTCGTGTCTGCACGGTCGTCGTGGACAATGAACGCTCCAGCGCACCGTGGTGCGGATGTGCGGACGTACGCAGGGCAACGCGATGAGCGTTCGATGGCGCGGCCACCGAACCTATCGCGTTGCGACCCATTTGTTGTAGAGCCGAAGCGGCCCGTGCGCCACCGGCGCCTAGCGAGTCGTGCCGCGGAGCCACAGATGCGGGCCCTGGACAGGATATGCCGGCTGGTCTGCTCCGCCCGACGTTCAGGTGAACGAGCTCACCTGCCACGTATCGGAGACGACTCAGCAAGCAGTCCGATCGGGACGCCCGAGTTTCCAATCTGTACTTCGAACGTACGCTCGTGGAATGCGGTAGGCTCCGGCCCGTGTCATCGCTGCCGCGCGTCGCGCTCCGTTCCCTCATCGAAGAACGCAAAGACGAGCTCAAGGAGGTCGCGCAGGGTGTGGCCACACGCGACGGCGCGAAGACCGCGTCCGCGATCGCGATGCTCGTACTGGCTCTCGCGACCGGGAACAACCCGGCAACCCTTTTGTTGTCACCGTTTTTGGAGGAAGGCCTCCGACGTGCGTTCGCATTGAGCGCAACGAAGCGCATGCTGCGAGAAGACGCCCAGCTCGAGACGAAGCGAGAGCGAGTCGAGCTCCTGGAGTCGATCTCCAAGTCGGTTGAGGAGCTGCTCGGTCAGGCCCTCATCCAGATTGTTCGAGCCCAGCGTTCGGGCGAGGAGAGCATCCTCGCGGCACTGGGAGGCCTCCGCGACGATCTCGAAGACTTCCGAGAAGATTTCGAATCGAGATTCGAAGACAGCGATGTACGGGTCGACGTGCAGCGCGTGAGAGAAGGCGCGACGGGCATTCTCGTTAGCGACGAGGCCGCATCGCCGGTGCGGGTGAGCGAGATGATCGTGAGCGGCCGGGGGAGCGTAGGAATCCATGTCGGACGACGCCGAAAGAAATGATAAGCCGCGATCGCGTGCTCGGGCGGATCGGCCAGACACCGAGTCAGAGCGCGATGAAGAGCGTGACGACGAGGACGGCGAAACGAGCGCGGACATCGAGATCGATCGCCTGAGCGTCTATGAGGGCACGGGCGTTCGAGTCGAGCGTGCCCGGAACGTCTACCTGACGAGGGACGTCCAGCTGAGCGAGGATCGAGAGAAGGAGCTTCAGCTAATCGAGCGGCTCGAACAAGACTGGGTCAGCGGGTGGCTCGCCGACCGCGTGCCCTCGGCGAGCCGCCTCGAGCTGCCGAAGCGGTTTCGTCCTGAACTGGTCGCACGCCCCTGGGCTCGCGAGCTCAAGCCCGCCACGGGGCCCGTGCCGACTGGCCAGAGTATTCGCGAGATCTATCGGCAAAGTCAGCGCACTTTGCTCATCGTCGGGAAGCGAGGCTTCGGCAAGACCGTGACGCAGCTCGAGCTCGCTCGCGACTTACTCCGTGAGGCCCGATCGGACGACCGTGCGCCGATCCCCGTCGTGTTCAAGCTCTCGACATGGGACGCGAAATTCAAGGACCTGGATACGTGGATGTGTCGCGAGCTCAACCGTCGATACTTCCTGTCCGTGGAATGGAGTCGGCGCTGGCTGGCGAAACATCGCATTGCGCCGATGCTCGATGGTCTGGACGAGGTTCATCCGGAGCTCCGGATGAACTGCGTTCAGGCGATCAACGACTACGCAAAAGCGAGCGGGCTCGTCGTGACTGCCCTCGAGGAGCACTGCGTTCCCTGGACCCGCTTGCGAATCCAAGCCGCGATCGAGATCCAACAGATCGCTCACAGTCAGAGCGTGGAGTATCTGAATAAGACCTGTGAGTCCACGCCGATGCTCAAGTCGACGATGCAGAGCGCAGCGGAGCTGGCTCGCGTAGGCTCGTCGCCGCTCATGCTGCATATGCTGGCGTCCGCGTTCGACGTCGAACGCTTGGTCAACTCGGCCAAGAGCCACGACAGCCAGGAAGAGGTCGAGCGTGTGGTGTTCGCAACGTTCGTCGACGACGTATTCGCCCGACAGGCAGAGGAGTCTGAGACTGACGCGGACCTGCAGGAAACTAGACTTACACTAGCTCGGCTTGCGCGAGGCATGACCCGGCACAACACCACTTTGTTTGCGTTCGATCAGCTTCAGCCAAGCTGGCTGGTAACGCGGAGTCAGATCCGCGAGTACGTCTATGCGTCGCGAGCGCTCGCCGTGGTTGCCGGCACGCTGCTCGCATGTGTGCCCGCATTGACTGGCGCCGCGTCGACATCGTTCGAGACGTCATGGCTCGTGACGAGCTGGCTGTTCACTGCCGCGATGAGTACTTGCGCCTTGATGTTCTACACGGTGCTCAGCTGGGAGCGTCGTGGGCATGCCATGCGCCACGTATTGTCTCCCTTCCTGCTCATTTCAGTGATGATCGGCGGCGTACCGCTCATCGCTCGCGCGCTCGAGAACACGCCGGCCAACGACATCAAGCTGTTGGGAAGAGTTGCGTGGTCGAGAGCGCGCTGGAAGGGCGCACTGACCACGGCAATTCGGGCCGGAGCGGTGGCAGGCATCATGATGGGATTACTGGCCGCGTCGGTCAGCTTCATCGCGGGTATTTTTCTGAAGGCTCCGCCACCAGGCTACGCGACCACCGCAGGAGTAGTACTGGGGATGCCCCTCATGACTGTCGCGCTGTGTTTCATGGGAGCTGCCTTCGCCGGTGGATTCGGCTGGGAGGAGCGCGACGCTAAACACGTCAGAACCTCAGCCAATGATGCGCTGCGTGGTGCGGCGCGGGCCGCAGTCGGCTCATCACTCTCTCTACTGTGTCTAGGTGCCGGGATTGTCGCGTGCAGGGGGTTAGGGACGCAGCTTACGGCGGCCACGATCTTCGGTGCTGTTTTATGCTACCTGTATTACGCTGCGCTCAACTTCGTGCTGAGCAGCGGCACGTTCGACTTGATCGGGCATTTCACGTTGCGCGAGTTGTTGCATCGGCGAAAGGTCCTACCGCGCGAGTTAGCCAAACATGTCGAGCGGGGCGTTCAGCTGAAGCTGCTGCAGAGGACCGGTGGAAGCTACGCGTTCTTTCATCCGCGGCTGCAGGAGTTCCTTGCGGAGGAGGGGCA
>DASRXR010001133.1:0-15370 GCA_035687405.1 Polyangiales bacterium | reverse complement strand
TTATGGCTGTGGTCTTCCTGCGAGATGTTGGCTCACGATGGCACAGTATGACGAAGCAATCTGACCGGGCGTGCGCAGTAGCACGTACAGACGTGGCAGGCCGCATGAAGATTGCGCGTGAACGAGCGCTGCTCCTTGTGGCCTTGCTGCCGATGTCACTGACCTGCTGCGTGTCCAACAGCGACAGCGACGGCGGCGTGCACGATGCAAGCATGCCGGACGCGGGCGCGCCGCGGGATGACGGCGAGTTGGGCGACGTGGCCCTCCATGAGAGCGGACTATGGGCGGAGGTGCAGATCGACGGTGAGTGGGTCGAGTATCATCCGACGCTCCGTGATCTCGCTGAATCTTCCGACCTAGCGGCCGAGGTGCGACTCGTATCGGCGGAGCCTGGACGCGTCATTCAAGGCGACGCGGAGGAGGACATCTACTGCGAAATCAACTTGAACGTGGAGACGTTGGAGGTGTTTCACAAAACCTCGGATGAGACATCCATCCAAGTGTCGTTGGTCCTTCCACGAGCGTTTTCAGTCGACGCTCAGATGCAAAGTGTGGAGAAGGCAAACGCATCGCTGCCTCTGGCAAACGTCGTCGTTTTTCTGCGCCGCCGCGACGATTTGGAACTGTATAGAGTCGTGAATGGCTGGGGCATCTGGGCAGAAACTTCGCGAGATCCTGTGGACGTACCGCTCAATCCCGAACGCATCGGCAACGGCGGACACTACGTTTCGGAGCTGACAGGCGTCGACACTATGCCGCTGCTCATCGCTCGCGTACGCGAACTACTCGCCGAGCCTCAGACGATGGATTGAGCTCGTGCATCGAGCGCGACAGCGGCACGTCGAAAGCACGCCGGGACCCGTTGACTGCTGACCCCTGGTCGTGCAGACATCTCGTTTCGGGGTGTGAACGACCGGTCGTGCACTCGAGGCGGCGTGCCAAAAAGACGAACGAATCTGCGGCGTTTCGCCTGCGTGTTGCTGCTGCCGTGGGTCTGGTCGGCCTGTCACGCGGAGCGCGACTCTCTCGATCGAGACGCCGGCGCGGACGGTGGAGAAGGCGCGTCTGTGACGCCAGGCTTTTGCGCGCGCGACGACGAAGACGCCGTGCGCGACGTGTTCTGTGGCGATGCTCCTGCGCAAGTCACAGGTTTGAGCGAACTGCAGGAGCTGCTCGGCGTCAATCCGCACGCGCCGAACCCGAGCGCCCCCTATGTCGGCGATCCGATGAAGGACAACCCGTTTGCAGCCATCGGTTCAGTCGCCGTGATGGGCCATTCCACGTCGCTGTCGGGACACCTCGTGTCGCCGATCAACCCGCGAGTGCTGATTCTGGGCGCGAACAACATCATGACCTTCACGCGCGGCGTGCAGCGGATCGAGTTGATCAGCGTCTCCCGCGTCACCAGCACCTTGAACTTCTACATGGTGAGCTTCGAGCAAGCTTGCAACGCGTTCCAACACGGTTGCCGACCCGGCGACCTATACACGCCACGACTCGAATCGGATTGGACGCGCGTATCGATCAACGATGACGAAGAGCTCAAGAACACACCGCTCGATTGTCGTCAGTGTCATCAGCGCAACGCCGAGAAGCCGACGCTGTTGATGCGCGAGTTGGAAGGTCCCTGGACCCACTTCCTCCAGCCTACGGGTTTCAACGAGACGCTGCCGGGCGTCCACGGCAGCGACGTGATGACTGATTATCTGGCCGCCAAAGGCGACGAAGTGTACGGAGGCTACGACCTCAGCACGATCTCTGGGATCGAACCTGTCCTTCTGCAGATGAGGGTCGGTACCATCCAACCGTTGAACTTCGATTCATTCCGAATTCTCAACGAACGCTACCCGGACGGACAGGACACGGTCGAAGCGCATCCCAGCCCGACTTGGGAGAACGCCTACGAGGCTTTCAAACGCGGTGAACAACTGGCGGTGCCGTACCTCGATCAGCGTGCGACCGATCTCGACAAACAGCGCGATCTCACGGAGGCCTATCGTCGTTACCGCGCCGGCGAGTTAGACGCAGAAGATCTGCCCGATTTGGCAGACATCTACCCTGACGATCCGCTGCTGCGCGCGAGGATGGGCGTGCAGACTGAGCCTGACGCGACCGCCGAAGAAGCTTTGATTCAGGCCTGTGGCAGTTGCCACAACGACGTGCTCGATCAGAGTTTATCGCGCGCGAGGTTCAACATCGATGTGTCACGAATGGATCGGGCGGAGCGCAATCTCGCGATCCAACGCATCCAACGTCATCGATCGGCGCCTGGGGCGATGCCACCTCCAGAAGCGCGTCAGCTTCATCCTGAAGCACTCGTTCGCTTGGTCGAGTATCTGCGCGAGCCTCGCGAGGCTGATCCTCGACTCGAGAGTGCTGCGCGGATGGGCATGGCGGGCGGCGGTGTGGTCACCCAAGTGTTGCGCTGACGTTGGGATAGTTGTGTCAAATCAACAATACGGTCAGCGCAGCGTTTCCTCCGAGGCTCTCACGAGCCGACGAGAACGCTCGTACGAGCGCAGCAGCTGGGCCCAACGTCAGTGCGGCTACGATCAGGTCGAGCGCGGTGTCGGCGTCAGCTTCGCCTGACGGAAGATCGAAGGCGATCGACATCTGTTTCACGCCGCGGCGGTGATGCACGCTCACGAAGCTTGCGATGGCGTCACGGGCGTTGACGGTGGGTAGTCCGCGCAGGTCGAGCGTAACTTCCGGCGAGAACCCTTTGCTCGTGAGCCGAGCAATGAGTTTCGCCGAACCCGTACCGCGCTGCCCTTGGATCCGACCACCCTCACGCTTGATCTTGAAGTGCAGTCCGCCTGAGACGAGCGCAGCGACGCGTTTGCGCGCCGCGAGCTCCCGCGTGCGCTCTTCGGCGCTGGCGGGTAGCGCGCGAGGCTGGTCCTGAGGGCTGCGCGGCGCTTTGGGCTTTGGAGCGGCGCTCGAGGCGTGTGCGGCGCCTACGAGAGGGCCGAGCGGAGTCGTGACGCTCTCCGTCTTGGCGGGCTCGGGCTCGCGCTCGCTTGGCTCGCCGTCACTGCGGTCTTTGCGACTGTCTGTCATGAACCGCTGCAGCTTACCGCTTCGCGCTGACTTGTGCATCGCAGGTCCAGATTGTGTCGATCCCTCGCCAGCGGGAATCTCCATTGCGTGGACGCGAAAGAGCTCGGCGTCAGCCGCTGGCAAGTGACGGGTCGCGAATGCAGCGGCGCGCGTAGGAACGCCACCGTCAGCAGAATGCGGCAGCGTTTTCGCGGACCCAGCGTTCGAATGGGAGCGGCTTCCGGCCCGTCACGCGTTCTACGTTGTTCGTGACGACTGAAACGAGGCCTTCGCGAACTTCGCGCCAGAGAACGATCAGCGCGTCCGCGAGTGATGGTGTGAGACCGAACCGGAGCAGGTTCGCGCGTGCCTGCTCGTCCGAGATCGCTTCGAACGTCAGTGGCTTGTTGATCGCTGCTCCGATCGCGGCGGTCATCTCGCGATAGCTCAGGCTTTTCGGACCGGTGATCGGCAACGCTTGCCCCTCGAAACTCGACGTGGTCAAAGCTTGCGTCGCAACCTCCGCGATGTCGTCCGGGTGGATCATCGCAATGCGGCCTTCACCCGTCGAGGCGCGAACCATGCCATCCGCTTGGATTGATCGAGCCCACTCGAGCGCGTTCGACATGAAACCGACGGGCTGCACGAACACATACGGAACAGTGCTCGCACGAATTGCATCTTCGCCGCGAACGTGCCACTCGGCGACCGCGGTCGTAAGGCCGCTTGCGCGCGAGCCGAGCGCCGAGAGTTTCACGATTCGCTTCACGCCTGCGTGCAGCGAGAGCTTCGCCGCGAGGCCGTCGTGGCGCGCGAGGTCGGGGCCGCTACTTGCGAGGAACAGCGTATCGATGCCGACGAGTGCGGCTTCGAGCGAGCGTTCGTCGCCGAGGTCACCTGCGACGAGTTCGACCCGGTCGCCGAATCGCGTTCTAGCTTTGTCGAGGTTTCGAGCGAAGACGCGTGGACGCTCGCCGCGTGCGAGCAGACGCTCGACGACTCGCGCTCCAATGTTGCCGGTGGCTCCCGTGACTAGGTAGTGCATGACATATCTCCTTGCGGTGAGAGCTTCAGAGTCCGCGCTTCGTAAAGTTCAACGAAAGCTCAGATTTACGATGACTCTACGCCCAGGCGCGAAGCGGGTCAGCTCGCGTTTGCGGTGCGCTAGCGGCGTACTACGTCTCGAGTATTCGAACGTCTTGCTGAGCTTTGCTCAGGTTTCGTGGTAACTGAAACGGATGTCCACTCGTGTCGCCGCTACGAAGCAAGGTCCGAAGTCGCGTCGGGCTGCAACACGTTCGAACCGGCGCGAGCCACGCCAGTTGCGTGCGCGACGCACGGTCGAGGCTGTGCTCGACGCAGTGACGCGAGTTTTGAAGCGAGAAGGAATCGCGGGCGTCACGACCAACCGAATCGCGAAAGTCGCAGGTGTCAGTATCGGGTCTGTCTATCAATACTTTCCGAACAAGCAGGCGATCTTCGTTGCGCTCCGGGAGCGGCACGTCGACAACATGGCGAGTCTGGTCGAAACCCGGCTGACCGAGAACGCTACGGCGCCGTTGCGCGATCTGATCCGGCGTTTGATGGAGGCGATGATTGAAGCCCATGCGGTCGATCCTGCGTTGTTCGATCTGTTGCTCAGACAGCTGCCGAGCGGTCCTAAAGAAGAAGGCAACTTCGACGCACGGCTCGAAGGCGCGCTGCGGCTCGCGCTCTCGGCCCGTTCGAACGAGTTCGCGCAGCCGCTGCAGTTCGATCGAATTTTATTCGTGCTGACACAAACTATGGAGGCGCTGGCACACGGGGTCGTGCTGAGGCGTCCGTTGTCACTGTCGATGAGAGAGGCACAGGAAGAAGCGGTCAAAGCCGTGCTCGCCTACCTGAACGAACACACCAGGGCCGCGTCTCCGCGACGCGTACGAGTCAGCCAACAGCGTGGCAGGCGTTAGATGTCAGCTTCCACGCTCAGTCATCACCGCTCACTGGCTGGAGATTGGAACGTGGTCGCCGAGGGCAGGATCGCTGAATCCGTCCCTGCCGTTTTCCAAGCGACCCGCGAAGCGCCGTGACCAACCTGGTAGTGCGTCCACGCTGACACTGAAATCGTACCAGTTGGCATGCGGTTGAACTGACCAAGAATGCTCCACTCCAACGCACCGCGCGGGGAGCTCTATCGACGACGACTCGTCCGAATAGACGTGCATCTTCAAGAGAAGCACGCAGGCCTGATCGCCAGCATTGGATGCGAGGAGCGCGAGACTGTCCTGTTCAGGATCGTATTCGAGCTGGACCTCGGGCAGCGCAAACGTGTGGTCATTTTTGAGCCGGCTCGCGACAACGCCAGCAAATTGCCGTGAGAAACCGTTGGGCCCGAAGGCCTGCAGCTCGTAGCGGCCGGAGTCATCCGCGGTGGACCACCGGTCGCTGAGACCTTTCCCAGCTTCGACGGTGTAGCGCCGGGGCACGCGATCGAGATGCAAACGGTCGTAGACGTGAAAAACCACGCCCGCAGTGCCCGCGCTTTCGAAGTTGAGTTCCACTTCATCGGTGTCTGAACAGTGCTGCACATGCGCATGTAGCGTGTACGGCAACGCGCGCGAGTAGCGCATGCCCGAGGCCTGCACGGGCGTGCGCTGCGGCGACGGCACCGCGACCAGTTCGCCCTCGAGCACCAGTTTCTTCCCGACCGCGTAGCTCATGTCTGGCAGCGATGGCATCGCAGCGTCCGGCTCGGCGAAGTTGAAGCAGCTAGTGAGGTCGCCCGAGATTGAACGATGCCAGGCCGAGATGTTCGGCTCGGCCACACCGAAACGCGCCTCGAGAAATCTGATCGTCGACGTGTGATCGAAGACCTGAGAGTTCACCCACCCACCCTTGGTCCACGGCGACACGACGTACATCGGCACGCGTGTTCCCAAGCCGTAAGGCCGAAGCGCGCGCACACCGTCGATCTCGCTATCGTGGTAGAGGCGACCGTGCGGCAATCTCAGAGTGGACTTCCCGGCGAGGGTACCGTCTGCGCGATACGAGGGCACAGCCGGAGGTGGCATGTGATCGAACAAGCCGTCGTTCTCGTCGAACGAGATTATGAAGACGGTCTTGCTCCAGATCTCTGGATTGGATACGAGAATATCGAGCACCTGCTGCGTGAAGCTCGCACCCTGCAGCGGACTCGACTCAGCTGGATGTTCAGACCAGACCGGCGGCGGCACGATCCACGAAACCTGTGGCAAGGTTGCCCACTTCACATCGTCGCGTAGAAGCTGCAGCGAGTGGTCTTGCATTGCCTTCTGGCACAGCGGGCTCTGTGACGACGCGCGTTGGTATTGCGCAAACGACTCCCACGATGCGAGGACGCCGTCCCAGCTGTCAGCGGGGTCGCGATATACGCGCCAGCGAACCCCCGCGGCTTCGAGGCGCTCAGGATACGTCGTCCAATCATACGGACCGAACTGCGCCCCGCGGTTGTTGGCATTGCTGGTAACCGCATACTCCTCGGTCGTCGCCGGCTTCTCAGTTCCAGGCCGCACATTCGTGCCCGTCATGGCCACGACCCGGTTCGGGAGCGTGCCGCTTTGAATCGAGCAATGATGTGCATCGCAGATCGTAAAAGCGCCGGCGAGCGCGCGCTGAAACGGAATATCCGTTTCTTCGTAGTAACCCATGCTCTGGAACTGTTTGAACTTCGGCCAGAATCCAGTGCGTCCTTGATCCCAAGCGCACTGCGAATCAATCCAGGAGTGAGGTGTTCCGGGCATCCGCATTGCGGTCGTGTTCTGTGTATCGAGATGGAATGGCAGGATCTCGCGGTCGCCGTCGCTTTGACGCCACACCGGCTCGCCGCTCGGCAGCGGGATCGGCCAGCGGTCGCCGAACCCGCGCACGCCCGCCATCGTGCCGAAGTAGTGATCGAATGATCTGTTCTCCTGCATCAAAATTACGACGTGCTGCACGTCTACGATCGTGCCCTTCACGCGCGCAGCTGGAATCGCCAGCGCTCGCTCCACGCAACCAGGCAGCAGGGTCGAACTGATCGCGGCGGCGGCTGCCTTAGCGGCAGCGGCGAGAAAGAGTCGCCGACCCGGATCCACGGGAGGCGTGTCACGTGGCATGCGTTGTCCCCCGCTTGGATTCTCGCCGCTTTTAGAAAGCGCTGCAGCTATTAGCTGCAGGCGTGCGCGGAGGGGTTTCAGCGTCGCCTGAGTATGCGAGAAGGAAGGGTGCTCCCAGGCCGCTCATCCACCTACCTATGCAGCCGATGGCGGCTGCAGCCAAAACGCTGAGCCGTCTTCCGGAACGACACGGGTTGGGTTGGGCCGCGGGTCGGAGCGCCGGGGATCGTCTGTCCAATCGCTCGCGCGCTTGATCAGATTTGCAAACGCTCTAGGTCGACTGTGCGCGGTGAAGCGACGCCTGTCGTAACGACTGACCGGCGGCACGCGCACGCTCGAGCGAGGAGCGCCCCTGCCTCTCGCCACGTCAGTTTTATGCCAGAGACGGGGGGTTGCCACAAGCCCCCGATCGTGGCGCACGGTCACCGGCCGCACGCGAGAAGCGTCGGAAGCGGAGGATCGACATGCACCATGAATCTGGAAGCAGTGTGGACAAAACAAACCATGCGGTCGTGATCGCAGGAGGAGGTCCAACGGGCCTGATGTTGGCCGGCGAGTTGGCGTTGGCGGGTGTCGACGTCGCCATCGTCGAGCGGCGCGAAAGCCACGACGTCGCCGGCTTACGCGCAGGCGGGCTGCACATACGCACGATCGAAGTGCTCGATCAGCGAGGAATCGCCGATCGCTTCGTTTCGCAAGGGCAGATGATTCAGAGCGCACCCTTCGCGCGGATCGCTCTCGACATCAGCGATTCCCCGACTCGCCACAACTACTATCTCGCGCTCTGGCAGTACCGCATCGAGCACATCCTCGCCGACTGGATCGGCGAGCTGGGAGTGCCGATCTATCGCGGACGTGAGGTGACGGATTTCGCACAAGACGATACGGGCGTCGACATCCAGCTGTCCGACGGCCTGTCGTTGCGAGCGAAATATCTCGTCGGGTGCGACGGCGGTCGCAGCCTGATTCGCAAGAAAGCAGGTATCGACTTCCCAGGGTGGGACCCGTCGACCAGCTACTTGATTGCCGAGGTCGAGATGGCCGAAGAGCCCGAGTGGGGCATCCGCCGTGGTGAAAAGGGCATCAATGCTTTGGGTAAACTCGAGGATGGCAAGCGTGCGCGCGTCGTGTTGAATGAACAGCAGATCGGCCGGCAGGACGAGCCGACCCTACGCGACGTCCGCGACGCGCTCATCGCTGTCTACGGAACGGATTATGGTCTTCGGAGCGCCACGTATATCTCGAGGTTTACAGACATGGCCCGGCAGGCAGCGTCTTATCGGGACAGACGCGTGCTGTTAGCCGGCGACGCGGCGCACGTACATTCCCCAGTAGGAGGGCAGGGACTCAACATCGGTGTTCAGGATGCGGTGAGTCTGGGATGGAAGCTTGCCCAGGTCGTCCACGGAACATCGCCCGAGAGCCTCCTTTCGACCTACCACGCCGAGCGGCACCCAGTCGGAGCGCGCGTGTTGCGCAACACCATGGCAATCACCGCGCTCGATCGCGGTGACGATCGAAACGAAGCTTTGCGCCAGCTGATGTCCGAGATGCTGCGGATGGACGCGCCGCGCAAGCAATACGTCGCGATGATCTCTGGTCTGGACACTCACTACGACTTCGGTGAGGGACACCCGCTCCTCGGGCGTCGCATGCCCGATCTCGACTTGGTCACCGCGGACGGTCCGCAGCGGGTGTTCAGCCTGCTGCACGAAGCCCGACCGGTATTGCTCAACCTCGGTGAGCCCGGAGCCTTCGACATCATTCCATGGGCGAAGCGTGTTCGGCTCATCGAAGCTCGCTACGCGGGTGCGTGGGAGCTGCCGGTGTTCGGCGCAGTCTCTGCTCCCACTGCCGTCTTGATTCGGCCCGACGGGCATGTCGCGTGGGTTGGAAGCGGCACGGACCACGGCCTTCGCGCTGCACTAAGCACCTGGTTCGGACCTAGTGCCTAGGCATGCCCGCGCGCGACGGGGCCGCCGGCTCGCAGCTTTACGAACTGTCGTTCAGGCGGGCGGCCTGGGTGAGCAGATAGTTGCGTTCCGGTGTGCTCGACGTCCGCGCAGCGGCGCGGCGGTAGTGCTCGATAGCTGCTCCAGGTTGGCCTGCGCGCTCCAACAGGTGCGCGCGCACGGCGTCGAGGCGGTGGCTTCCAGCCAGGCGCGGATCACTTGCCAACGCATCGATCGCTTTCAGCCCGGCTTCCGGGCCCCGGACCATCGCGGTTGCGATAGCGTGATTGAGCGCGACCATTGGATTGTCGGACATGCGCTGCAGCAAGCTGTAGAGCGCCAGGATCTGGGCCCAATCGGTTGCAGCGGTGCTCGCGGCTTCGTCGTGGACTGCCGCGATTGCGGCCTGCAGCTGATAGGCGCCGACCGATCCCTTCGACAGTGCCGCGCTGACCAGCGCGACGCCTTCCGCGATCGCCGTGCGATCCCACGCGCCGCGATCCTGCTGATCGAGCGAAATCAGCTCGCCCGCGGGGCCGCTGCGCGCGGCGCGGCGCGCGTCCGTCAGAAGCATCAAGGCCAACAGACCTTGTACCTCGCTGTCCTGCGGCAGCAGGCTGTGCAGCATGCGCGCCAGGCGTATCGCCTCCGCCGACAGATCCACGCGCTGCAGCTCGGAGCCGGAGCTGGCGGTGTAGCCCTCGCTGAAGATCAGATACAGCACGTGCATCACGGCGACCAACCGCTGCCCGCTCTCTTGCGGTGTCGGTAGCTCGAACGGCACGTTCGACTCCTGGATGCTCTGCTTCGCGCGGCTGATGCGCTGCGCCATCGTCGCCTCGGGCACGAGGAACGCGCGCGCGATCTCGGCGCTGGTCAAGCCGCCGACGGCGCGCAGCGTGAGTGCGATCGCAGACGAAGTGGTCAGGGCCGGGTGACAGCACATGAACAGCAGCGCGAGGCTGTCGTCTCGCTCGTGAGCCCTGTCATCATCGGGCGCCAGCGCTGCGTCGTCGTCCAGGCTGGCGGTGACTTCTTCGCGCCTGCGTCGCGCCGCTTCGCTCCGGATGTGATCGGTCATCCGCCGCGCCGCGACGCGGATCAGCCAGGCGCGCGGATCATCCGGCACTCCTTCGCGCGGCCAGTGCGTCGCCGCCGCCAGCAGCGCCTCTTGGATCGCGTCTTCACACGCGGCGAAGTCGCGGAAGCGCCGAACGATCGAGCCGAGCACGCGCGGCGCGAGCTCGCGCAGCAGCGGCTCGACTCGGTCCGTCCGCGTCTCCATCACAAATCGCGCGCGGCGCTCTGCATCACTTCGCGCACCTCGAGTGGCATGTTGAGTGGTTGGCCGCCGGGTCCGGGCGCCGCCGAAGCCTGAGCAGCGATCGCGTACGCGCGCTCCGCGCTCTCCACGTCGACGATCCAGTAGCCCGCGAGGAACTCCTTGGTCTCGGGAAAGACGCCGTCCGTGATCGGCTTGCCGTCCTTGCCGTCCTTGCCGGCGTAGACGCGCTTGGCCTGGTCAGGCGCGGTCAGCCCCTCGACGCTCACGAGCTCACCGGACGCCTCCAGCTGCGCGTTGAGGGTCCCCCAATACGCCAGGTGGGCTTTCCAGGCTTTTTCGGGCCAGGACTCGTGCTGATACGGCCCCTTTTGGGTGTTCATCATCAAGATGTATTTCATGACGGTGCTCCATCTGTGCACCCCAAAACGGGTGCGTCTATGGGTAGGTCGGAGCCGGTCCGCGCGTCTCGACATCGGCTCAGCGTTTTAAATTCCGCAATGCCCACGCGTGGAGCCTGCATCACCGAGACGATGCCTGGCACGTGGGTTTGTCGATACTGCCCACACGAGCAGACGCTGAGCGCCACGCTCGCTTGAGGTTTCGCGCACTTGCTCGTGAGCCGCGCGCGGTCAGCTCTGACGCAGTCCACCCCAGGACCGCCATCGTTATCCCGCTTAATAATACTGATGGGGCTGAAAAATCAATAGCTAGAAAAAAAATCGGCCGATCTCGAGGATGCCAAAGCCAACTTGGGAGACTGCTGCGGCCGCATTTCGATGCTGGCCGTGCACAAGTTGCTGCTCGCACAACGTTGAAGCGATCAAGGAAGAGATATGAACAAGTATGTACTTGGTTTCCAGCAGACCGACAGATCGAAGCTCACGGTTGTAGGAGGTAAGGGCGCGAGTCTTGGCGAGCTCTCCAAAATCAACGGGATTCAGGTGCCGGATGGCTTTTGCGTCACCACCGCCGCGTACAAGAAAATAACCGAAAACGATCGGGAGCTTGGCGGCCTGCTGAATGACCTAGCGCAGCTGAAGGCAAGCAACAGCAGGGAAATCAGTGCGATCAGCGCAAAGCTTCGTAAGCTCATCGAAGAGACGACCATTCCCCAGGATATAGCTGAGGAGGTCGTGGGTTCTCTCGCAAAGCTCGGTGACAAACTTGCCTTCGCAGTGCGTTCCAGCGCGACAGCGGAGGACCTGCCAACGGCATCTTTTGCAGGCCAGCAGGATACCTATCTGAACATTCTCGGACAGGGCGCGATCCTGAAGCATATCAGCAAGTGCTGGGCTTCGCTGTTTACCGAGAGAGCCGTGGTCTACCGAATTCAAAATGGCTTCGACCACCGCGCAGTCCAATTGTCTGTAGTTGTTCAGAAGATGGTGTTTCCGGAGGTTGCCGGAATTCTATTCACCGCCGATCCGATCACTTCTAACAGGAAAATACTATCGATTGATGCCAGCTTCGGGCTTGGTGAGGCCATGGTTTCCGGCCTGGTGAGCGCCGACAACTATCGAGTTCTTGACGGCGCGATCATCGACAAGCGGATGCCGGCGAAGAAACTAGCTATCTATGCCTCAAAAGATGGCGGTACGAAGGCCCAGGACATCGAGTCTGGGCAGCAGGACAGGCAGGCGCTGACCGACGAGCAGATCTTACGGCTCGCGCGCGTGGGCAGGGAGATCGAAAAACATTTCGGTAGTCCGCAGGACATCGAATGGTGTTTGGCCGAGGACGTATTCTTTATCGTTCAGAGCCGGCCGATCACCACGTTATTCCCCATTCCTGAAGCCAATGATCGAGGAAACCACGTCTACTTGTCCGTGGGGCATCAACAAATGATGACCGACACGATCAAGCCATTCGGACTGTCGATTTTCCTGCTGACGGCCCACGGGACAATGCATCCAGCCGGGGGGAGATTGTTTGTTGATGTCACGTCCAGACTGGCTTCGCCCGCCAGTAGAAAGGCGGTCATGGATGTCTTGGGAAAATCCGATCCGCTTACAAAAGACGCGCTCGTGACCATCGTAGCGCGGGAGGGTTTTATAAAACCGTCACAAGCTGACGACGAGGCGCCAGGTCGCGGCACCGGCAATACAGGTTTCCTAGCTCACGCGCAGGTCGAAAACGATCCCGCGATCGCTTCTGATTTGATCAAAAGAAATCAGCTGGGGATCGAAGCGCTGAAACACGCCATTCAAACCAAGTCTGGCTCAGAGCTCTTTGCATTTATTCTGGAAGATATCCAGCGACTGAAGAAGATTGTCTTCGACCCGCGAAGTATGGGCGTGATCATGGGCGCCATGAATGCCGCGTTGTGGCTCAACGATAAGATGGGCGAATGGTTAGGCGAGAAAAACGCAGCTGATACACTCTCTCGATCAGTCCCAAACAACATTACTTCAGAAATGGGTTTGGCGCTCTTGGATGTCGCGGACGCGATCCGTCCATATCCCGAAGTGCTCGAGTACTTGCAGCAGCGAAAAGAAGACGATCTTTTGGACGAGCTGGCCAAGCTCAAAGGGGGGAGCGAAGTCCGGGCGGCCATCTGTGCTTATCTCGAAAAATACGGGATGAGATGTACCGGTGAGATCGATATCACGACAACTCGTTGGAGCGAAAAGCCCGCGACACTCGTTCCGCTCATCCTCAGCAACATCAAAACCTTCGAGCCCGGCGCCAGCAAGCAAAGGTTTGAAACTGGGCTGCAAGAGGCTCTGAGTAAAGAACGCGAGTTGCTAGAGCAGCTCAAGCAACTTCCGGACGGCGAACAAAAAGCGGCCGAAACGCAGCAAAAAATCAGCATCGTCCGAAATTTTGCCGGCTACCGAGAATATCCAAAATACTCGATTGTTAGTCGCTATTTTGTGTACAAGAAGGCTCTGCTCAAGGAAGCCGAATCGCTGTTACAGGACGGCGTGATTCGTAACAAGGAAGATGTTTTCTGGCTGACTTTTGAAGAATTTCGCGCGGTCGTACTCACACGCAAACTCGATCCTCAGGTCGTCAGCCGGCGCAAAGACGAGTACAAAGTGTATGAGAAGCTGATTCCGCCGCGCGTCATCACGTCGGATGGCGAGATCGTCACGGGTCGGTACAAGCGTGACGAGCTCCCGGCCGACGCAATTGTAGGTTTGGCGGTTTCTTCCGGTGTCGTAGAGGGACGGGCACGCGTCATCTTGAAAATGGAGGATGCCGACATAGAAGATGGAGACATCTTGGTCACTGCGTTTACTGATCCCAGCTGGACTGTGTTGTTCGTATCGATAAAAGGTTTGGTCACCGAAGTTGGTGGACTGATGACCCATGGAGCAGTCATCGCGCGGGAATATGGCTTGCCGGCCGTGGTCGGAGTCGAGGCTGCCACCAAGCTGATCAAGGATGGGCAGCGGATCCGGGTGAACGGAACCGATGGGTACGTAGAAATCGTGTAGCCCGGCAAATCACGCGTTGCGATGCGACGCCGAGCTCGGCGACGCACAGATAGTGTCATTGGACTGAGCCGTGAGATTGCAGGCGCGTGGCTCTCTGCTGCGTGAGAATGCGCATGGGCGGCCGCTGCCGAGGCACGGCGCGTGTTTATGATCGTTGTGGCGCACGCGCTGGTGTCACGGGGAGGCCGGACCACGCCGTAGCGGATCGGCATTCATTTTTTGCGGCGGGTATGTCGGCCCGAGCCCTGTCAGCACGTCCTCAGGACGTAAGCCATGTTCAGGTACGTGCTCAAACGTTTTAATCCGCTGCTGGCGCTGCTGGTAGCGTGTCAGCCGCGGGAACCCGGGGCGAATTCACTCAAAGGACCAACAGTGACACCGATCAAAGCAACCTCGAGTGGCTTCATCGAAGTCAACGGCTTCAAGCTCTGGCACGAAGTATACGGTGACGGCGAGCCGCTGGTGCTGCTGCATGGCGGGCTGATGACCATCTCCGAGATGATCCACTTGGCGAGCCGCTGGCGAAGCATCGCAAGCTGGTGGCGTTGGAGCTCCAGGGACACGGACACTCTGCAGACACCGATCGGCCGCTCGCGCTGGCGACGCTCGGCGACGACGTGGCTGCCGTGATCGACAAGCTCGGTCTCGGCAAGGCCGACGTCGTCGGCTATTCGTTTGGCGCGGACGTCGCGCTGCGACTGGCCATCCAGCATCCCGACAATTCGATGCAGGGCACAAAGAGCGGTGCGGCAGCAGCGTCCGCTGTGACCGAGTGACGATCGCGCTCGAGCCGAGACGACTTTGCCATGGTCCGGCCGGTGCTCTCTGATAGGCGATAACTCTCGAGAAAGGTCTATATATGCGTAAGATCATCGTATCCATCCACAGTTCATTCAACGGAATCGTTGGTGGTCCGCCAAGTGATGAAACCAACTTCATGGTATGGGCGCAGGCCGGTATTAAAGACACGGCTGAAGCACTTCTGAAAAGCCTTGGTACAGTCGACACGATTCTATTGGGTCGCGGGACACACGCGGACCTCTCCAGAAAGTGGCCATTCGCAAAAGATTGGCCAGATGTGGATGACGTCAGTTTACGCATTGCAGAGAAAGTGAACTCGACGCCAAAAGTTGTTGCAGTTGGTGAGAATGCAATCGCTGGATTGAAGTGGGGAGAATTCGCGGCGCCAAAGCAACTCACTGGTAGTCGCAGCGATATCGTGAAGCAGATTAAGGCACTAAAAGGCGATCATGGTGGCGACATTGTTACGTTTGGTAGCCCAGCTCTCGTGCAATCTCTTACAAACGCTAGGCTCGTTGATGAGTATCATGTGATTGTACATCCAGTTATCGTTAACGAGGGAAAGCGCTTGTTCGATGACCTCAGCGGCCGAACGGAGTTTCGCCTCATAAGTGCAGACACGTTTGAGCACGGTGTGGTGTTAGTCAAATACGAGACCGTCAAGGCGTAGTCAGAGCTTTCCAGTACGCGGGCCGCCACGCGGAACGAACGAGTCGACAACAACCCACAAATCCTAACGGA
>DASRXR010001132.1:0-21820 GCA_035687405.1 Polyangiales bacterium | reverse complement strand
GTAGCTCGAGCGCATGCGCCAACGACAGAGCCATCGCGACGGATGCAAGAGTTACGGCCACCACCTGAAGCAGGACGAACATTGTTTCGCTCCTTTCCGCCTCGCACCTCGGGCGTAGGGAAAACGTGCACGCGAATCGGCCGGCGTCCACTTAGGTAGTCGCCACCAGCAGTTCTTCTGAGTTGTTCGGCGGACGAAGACCATCTGCCCTACCCGCGAAGTAGCGGTCGCCAAGCGTCGCTGCCGAGACGTGCTGGACCTCTTTGAAGCCGGCGTCACGGGCCAGTGTCAGCATCTCCGTGGGCGTGAAGAAGCTGAGAAAAGGTGTGCCGCTTGCGCGGGCTCCCTCCGCTGCTCGCTCAATCCCGGGACGCACCTCGGGATCCACGAGCTCGATCGGAAGCATGAACGACATGGCAAGCGCGGAGCCGGGCGCAAGCGCTGCGACTTGGCGCAGCGTCGTCGCGATGGCTTCCTTGGTCAGGTACATACTGACGCCAGTGGACGCCACGACAGCGGGCCGCGTGGAATCGAAGCCAGACGCTGCCAGCCGCTCCCACCACGCATCGCCTGCCTCGAAGTCTACAGGCACGAGCCGCAAGAACGTTGGAACGCCGAGACCGAGCTCGACGAGGCGCTGACGCTTCCACGCCTGAGCGCTGGGCCGATCAATCTCGAACACGCACAGGCGGGCGGCAAGCTCAGGCCGACGCTGGGCGAAGGTGTCCAAGCCAGCTCCGAGGATGACGTACTGCCCGACGCCACGGGCAGCCTGTTCCGTGACGAGATCTTCAATGAAGCGGGCACGGGCCACGATCGAGGCGCGGAACGGCCGCGTGAATGGGCTCATGTCGGGGCGGCTCCGCCATCCTTCGTCTGGAGCCGCCAGCTGCAAGCCGACTTTGTCTTCGAACACGTGCGGCGGCGAGTCGACTTCTAGGTGCAGCGCTCGCCACAAGGCAACCCGCACCGCTGTGTTGTCAGGAGCCGCAACTTCCTCATCCGGCATGACGTCCTCTTACTTTGGCTTTCGGTTTCCTGCGACGCAATCTACATCGAGTGCGCGATCATGCGGTGAGCTTGAGGCCGACTATCGATACCAGCAATAGTCCGAGGAACAACAAGCGCGCGGTGCTCAGCGGCTCGCCAAACAGCCAGACGCCAGCGGCTGCAGCACCGAGCGCCCCGATTCCGACCCACATCGCGTAGGCGGTCCCAAGCGCAATGTGCCGTGTTGCATAGGCGAGCAGATACAGACTGCCTGCGAGTGCAGTCAGCACTCCGAATGAAGGCCAAAGCCGCGTAAAGCCAGCCGTGTACTTCAGACCGACGGCCCAACAGATTTCGAGAACTCCAGCACCAACGAGAGCGATCCAGGGCATGAGGCCCTCACCTTCTCGCATCGTCTTCGCTTGACCGGGTACGGCGCGCTCTCGTCCGGATGTGCTTCAGCAGAACGTAGCTTGCGCCGAGCGCATCGTCCAACGACGAACCAAGCGCATGTCGCATCGAGGAGGTTCAACCGATCTGTCCGTGCTGGCCGGAGACCAGCCCGTTGTGCAGTGTCAGCGATGTCACGACGAGACTGTCGCCACCAGCTGCAATGCAAGTCGGCACTTTATGAGGCACATGTCGCGAGCATCGTGATCAGGACGACTGCATTCCGCCGCAGCCACACGTTCACGTCTGCGCGACCGCGAGCTCCGCCCAGTGCGCTAAGTTGTCTACGATGTGACGATAGGCCAGCTTGCTGTCGGTGTCCGGCGGATCGAACACGAGCACGTTCGCGCCGCCATCACCGAGCCCGCTGTCAGGATGCTCGAACGGGTTGTCACCCTTCGAGCTCTGCAATCCCTTCGCGTCTTTCAAGTGGTGCACGTAGACGCCCAACATCGCAATCTCGAGCTCGTGCGCGCGTCGGATTTCGTAGCGCACCCACGGCCGACTTGCCGTGTGCGCGCCGATCAACACGACGAAGCACGACCGACCCTTGAGCGCGTTTTCCACCCAGCGTTTGATCGCAAAATCGCCTGAGCGTTTGATCTTGTCCCACTCGGGAAGTTTAGCCTCGAGATTGCCTTGTAAGACGCTGCTGCCGAGAATCCCCGCGACGCGACTGCGATCCGCATCGTAGTGGAGACTATAAAAAGCATGTCGGGCCTTGGTCATCGAACCGCATTCTCGGAAGGTGGATCTTCGGTCTCGAAGAACTTCACTTCAGTTCGGTGGTGGGCTGTCTCACGGCATGCAGGTCGAGCGGTCATTGCGATAGCGATCGCGAAGGTTCTCGCCCGCGACCATTTCGCCGAGGACTGCATCAGATCGACCTCAATCCGGCGCCCTTAACTCGGCGTCCAGCTGGTCGTCATACTTCGAATCTGTCGAGTCGCCGGGACCGCTCGCGAGCACCGCCGAATCAGCAGCAGGTTCTGCATTGCGCTTGACCCAGCGAAACCCCGCCCAAACCAACATGAGCGCAGTCGCGAGCATCCCAAAGGCCAGAATGGACGGGATTGCCGTTCGAGGATCGCTACCGCGAGGCACAGCGCGAATCTTTTCACCGTATCGCACGGCGAGGTCGTCCTCGATCACCCCAGCGAGTTCTCCGGCGCTGAGCCGCCGGCGGATCTCGGAACGCAATTCACCTGCAATCGGCGAGTCGTGGATATCGAGCGTCTGCGTCCAGCAGCATGGTGCAATCAGACGCCCCTCCAACTCGTGCGCTCCAGGTACGTGTTCCGACCTCGATGCGAATTCGACTTGTTGGGCGTTCGCAGCGGAGGTGCTCCACGCAGACCCGACAATGCAGCACGCCACTACGAGCGCAGAAACCAGTACAGATTTGATTCGGCGCTCCATGGTTCGAGGTCGGGACAAGATGGCTTCTCGCTGCACCAAGTTAGCACTGATGCGTCCGATCAGCGATCCAGCCCGCCTCGGCTCGGTTTGCGCTCAGTAGCTCAGCTTCGGATACCAGTCCTTGTCACGGCCCGCCGGCGTGAGATCCAAGATCGACCAGAGCGGCGCGATGTCCGGTGCAGTGCGAGGATCCTCTCCTGGATCAGCCGCTTCGAGCGGCATTTCGGCTGCGTAGAAGAGACGCACCTCGTCACCTTTTCGTTTGTAGACGACGATGGCAGCACCTTCGTTTCCCTCGTCATCGAGCACCGCGAGGTCTTTGGCATACGCGTCGCCCACGGTCTGCACGAAGTCCAGGTGCTGCCAGCCCCGCTCCGCCGCAAAGGCCCGCTGTCGATCCACCGGACTGCGCCCGAGGATCTTCAACGCGACGCGTTGCTCGATATCCATCGCATTACCGTTCACGCCGCCCAACCAGTTCGTGCACATCGGGCACGGACGCTCGCGCTGGGGCCCGTACATCCAGAAGTAGCTAACCAGCGTGTCATGCTTGCCGAATAGGTCGCGTAGTCCGACTTCGCTGCCATCCGCGAGTTTGAAGCGATAGTTCGTTTGGATGACCGGCCCTGGTGGCAGCGCTCTTCGCTGGGCTGAGAGTCGGCTCATGTGACGGCGAAACTCGATCTCTTCCGCGAGCAGCTTCGTGCGCGCCTGCGAATAAGCCTCGCTCTCGCCCGCAAACGGAGGCTTTCGCTTTTGCGCCAGTTCTTCAGCGGGCGCGAGGTTGGTGTCTTGATTCGATGTGGCGGCCATGAGGTCCTCTCCGGTGGGGTGATCAGCTTCGCACGCGAGCTGCGAGTTGGCACCGCGATCTCGGCCGACCTTGCCACGTGTACCCGCTCGACGAGGTGTCAACCGTGTCAACAGAGAGCGTCCACGCGCCGCCTACGATCTTGGAAAGCCCGGGCAACACGATGACGGACAATTCCGCGATGCAGCAAGGTCTCGAGTTCGGGGCAAAAACCGACGCAGAGATTAGACATCGGAGTGCGGCCCTGCAGTTCGGTCGACTTCGTCTACAAGGACGCTCAGTCGTGAGCCGCGTACGACTGTTCGAAGGAGGCGCGGGTGGTTCGTTCTCATGCTTGGCATCGCATGCAGGGACCGTTCGGGTCTGGGACGTGTTGAAATGTCCGGTGGCGTACCCGTGCCGCTGATGGCTGCGGGTGGGGCGTGATCGCGTGGTGGCTGATACGGGGCGAGCTTGCGTCTACGTGCTGTGCGGACGTTGCGACGGCTGATTCGGAGTTGCCGCGGGCCGCGCTTTGCGCGCAGCCGCGTGGTTGCGCGGCGAAAGGTTCGGGGGCGCATGATCGCGACGGATCCTGCTGCGAGCTTAGCGGCCGCGCTTCGCTCGCAGGGCTCCGCCTTGACCTGGGGCTGACGCGGATGACGTGGGTGACGCGGGTGACGCGGGTGACTGAGCGATGAGTTGTTTGCGATTGCCTTCGCGCCGGGAGTCGCGCCAGGCGCATCGCGCAGGACCGGTTCGGTCGTTTCGTTTCCGGGGCATCGGCATCTAGGCTGCCATTGTCGTTCGTTGGCATGCTTGACGTCGAATGCGGGGAGCCTGTCGGGTCTGGAACGTGTTGAAATGTTCGATGGCTTACTCGTGCCGCTGATGGCTGCAGGTTGGTTTTGCGTGTTGTGCTTTGTTCATCGGACGGCTTGATGTGCAGTTGCGTTGTTGTGATCGATTGTCGATTTTTTGCGATTGCGCTTGATCAGGCTTGACGAGTTTTTGATGACCTTTTGCGCGCCGCTGCAGCTCTCAGCAGCAGTCGCAGTTGCTCGCTCGAGTTGGCCGTCCTTGCCACGGTTTTGGTTTTTTTGATCGCGCAAACCAAACCACGCGTTCTCGCGGCGTACGGCGCAGCGTCGGAGCTCGAAAACACCCGTGTTATAGATATTTTTTGCACTGGGGGCCTCATGGAAGAACTCGAGATTGTTAAACGGTTGACGGATGATGAGCTTGTTGTGCACGTACGGCATTGCGTTCGCGAAGACCGACGCGTGAGTGCTCAACTGCTCGCTCACTTGGGGGAGATCGAAGCGCGAGGGCTGCATCGAGACCTCGGCTATGAATCGATGTTCGAGTACGCGGTTCGCGTGCTGCATATGTCGGACTCCGAAGCAGGGCTGCGACTTCACGCCGCACGCTTCGCTCGCAAGTTCCCCGCCTCACTTGAAATGCTGAGTCGCGGCGAACTGCACCTGACCGCGATGAAAATACTCGCTCCCGTGCTCACGCCGGAGAACGCCGAGCTGATGAATATGGCGTGTCTCAAGACCAAGCAGGAAATCCAGCTGCTAATCGCAAAATATTGTCCTCAGCCCGATGTGCCCGATGCCGTGCGCCGGTTGCCCACTGCGCGTTTCGCCAACGCGAATGCGACGCGCACTGACGCTTTCACGGTCCTTGCCAACGGCGAGACTGCGGCGGCCAGGCTCCCCGGCGATAGAATCGCTGCGACACGGCTGGACGGTGTCGCAGTACTCGCCGACAGCGAGAATGCGGCGGCGAGGCTTCGTGATGACAGAACCGCTGCATTGGGATCGACTCCCGCAACAGATTCAACACGCGCGGGTGTCCAGACGCTGCTTAGTCCAAGTGAACTGGGTCAGCCCACGACCGTGACGCCGACCTGCCTCGCGCGATCGGAGGTCGATCGAGGCGCGTGAACGAACGAACGCCCGCGGCTCGCTTCGCCGGCACCACACCCTTCAAATCGCGACCCCGCGATACCGATCAGCGAAGGTCGCTACAAGATTCGGTTCACCGCTGGCCAACGCGTGCGTGATTTGCTGCAGGAGGCCCAAGATCTATTTCGCAATCAGCTGCCCAACGGCGACATCGAAGTGCTCTTCGAACGCGCGCTGGTGCTGCTCGTATCCGAACGTAAGAAGCAACTCTACGCGCAAACCGACAAGCCGCGCCGTTCGTCGAACACTACCGCGATTTCGAAGCCGAATCCGAACTCGCGACATATCCCTAACACGATTAAGCGTCGCGTTTATGTACGCGACAAAGGCCAATGCCGTTTCTTGAGTCCTACCGGTGAACGGTGTTGCGCGCGAAGTCGTCTCGAGTTCCATCACATCCAAGCATTCGGCTTCGGCGGACCTCCTACCGAGAAGAACATCGTCCTGTTCTGTCATGCTCACAATGCTCTGATGGCAGAGCGAGACTTCAGTCGCGAACACATCCATCGCTGCATCCAAGCCAGTCAGGCCGCGAGAACTCGGAGCTCAGCGAGGCCGAGCGCTCAAACAACACCTCAACACACGCATGCGCGACCCATACACGCGACCGCTTACGAACTTTCTCAACTGAGTGAGTCGGAGTACAAATCAACACGGTCTGGAATTGTCGAGCCGCGCGAGCGCAACGTTGGCCTCAACCAACCGCGCGCAAGAAAACCGGAGTCGGAAGATGCGCTGGATGACTGAGCCAGCGGCTGCACGACCACCTGCTGTTCCGATCGGTTGCCGACTCGGCTATCGCCCAGGCTCGAAGTCCGCAGGCAGCCCTTCCGCGAACTGCGGCAAGTCATCTGTGATCTCGAACCACGGCGCCTTCGATGCCACGTGCACATGCGCGACCGCGCGAACACCCGGGTCATCGTCCAACGTGCCGAGCGCCAGACCCAAGGTGTTCGGGTAGTCTCGAAAAAGCGTGATCAACGTCGCTCCGCACACCGTACAAAAGGTTCGCGTCTGACCAGGCGAAGACTCATAGCGCCCTAAGAGCGCCTCGCCCTGCGTCCATCGAAACTCGTCCGTGTTGACCCCGGCGCGCGTGCGAAACGCTGCGCCCGTGGCCTTACGGCACATCGAGCAATGACAATGAATCACTCGATGGAGCGAGCCGGCCACTTCATACCGCAGACCTCCACACAAGCAGGTTCCGCGAAGTTTGGAACGAGGTGACAAATCCATACCCCGCTAGCCTCGCACAAGTGGCATGCAGCGTGCCCTGAAAGCAGCCCAAGCGAGATTGCCTTCGGTTCTGGCGCAAGCTGGCACAGCTGCTGACCTATGCCCTCGCTCTCACCGGCTGCACTCGCTCCACGACGCAGGGCTGGGATGGCGGCCGCCCTCTCACCATCGCAGCGGGAAGCGGCAGCCCTGGCAGCGCCGCCACGAACACGAGCGCCAGCACGAACGCAACCCCAGGCACATGGCCCGTCGAGATACCACCGACGTTGGACGCCGGGCATGCCGACCCGAGAGATCCGCGCACTGGCTCTTGCGGCGACGGCATCGTCAACGGAGGCGAGTACTGCGACGGCGACGCACTCAACGCGACGTGCTTATCACTGTGTTTCGCCGGCGGCGGCCAGTTGTTGTGCAACCCAATTTGCTTAGTCGACACGACGAATTGTCGGATGACGGCGTCCGATGCTGGATCCCGGAAGCCACCAATCCTCGACGACTCGGGTCTACCGACGTGCGTACCCAATGGCGCTTGTATGGATGACAACAGGCGCATCTGCGCGGAGGACGCTACGTCGTGCAAGGGCTGCTCGCGCGATGCTGAGTGCCAATTCGCGTACGACGATCCCCTCGTGCGTTGCGTAGAATCCGTCTGCACGCTTCGCGGCTTGTGACCCTTAGGTCGCCAGCGGAGAAGCCGCCAGCGCTCACGCAGATCGCTTAGCTTTCCGCCTCAGCCTGCCCGAGCGTCCAAACCTCTCGGCCAGACTTGAGGACCTTGCGTTGGATCGCGGTATCACTCGCGCCTTCGGCTTCGCTTCGCTGTCGCAGTTCTGCCAAATCCGCTTCGGATCCGTCGCAAAAGCCGACCGGACGTGAATTGCCGAAGACGTTCAACTGGACTTTGAATTCGCCGTGATCCCAGCGCGTTTGCGTCGCATTGTCGTAGGGGTAGATCATACGCGAACAGTGTGCGCGCGACTGATCCGGCGCGGTAGCAGAATCGCTATGCGCCCGTCACGTGGATCTTGGTCGCTTCAATCGTGAGGATGACACGCGTCTGATCGCGACCCCCAAACCACGGGTAAGGACGGCCGAGATACCGCTGCGAGAGCTTTTCGATGTGCTCAGCTCCACCCTCCGTGCTGATGCTCAGGACTCGACCACGGATCTCGAAGTACCGAATCGGCTTGTTCGGATTCGATACGGCGATCGTGACGCGGGGATCGCGTTCGATGTTCGCGATCTTTTTATGGCCACGCACACTGTTGATGACGATGTGCTCGCCATCGGTGTCGACCCAGGTTTGCGTGAGCTGCGGCGAGCCATCCGGCATGATCGTGCTGAGGTAGCAGAGACTCGGTTCGTGCAGGAGCGCGATTAGTTCTTCGGGGAGTTCCATGTTCCGACAGCACCATAGCGCACGCGTCGTGACGAGCACGCCAGCGTCCTGCCGCGCGACCCACGTGCTCGGCACGTCCCTCGACTAGCCCGACTAAAGTGAACAGGCACACAGTCTTCGACTAAACCCTCCAGTTAGACTTTCGCCCAGAGCTCATCGGCTCGCGTAGTATTCGTTCAACCGAAGGAGTCACATGCTGCCTACACGAGCAACGTCGTTCGCCAGCCTTTCACTGATCGCAGCCACGTTGTGTTGCGGCTGCGCAGACTCACCGGAAGCCGCAACGACGGATGTCGCCGCCCAAGCAGCGCCGCTCCAAGCGGCAAGTTATGGCGGCCGATGCGAACGCGTGTCTCTCGAAGTGCTCGGCAGCTACCGCAGCGGGGTGTTCGACGAAGGCGCAGCCGAAATCGTCGACTTCGATCCCGCGACGTCACGGCTGTTCGTCGTCAACGCGGATGCAGCGAAAGTCGAAGTCTTGGACGCACGTGATCCCACCGCACCGACGCGCATCGGCGAGCTGGATTTCACGAGCTACGGAGGCGGTGCGACCAGTGTCGCCGTCTCGCGCGGACTCCTCGCAGTCGCGGTGCCCGCAGAAGAACGCACGGATCCAGGACACGTCGTGTTCGTGGACACGGCTAGCCTCGAAGTTCTGAATTCCGTCGAAGTCGGTGCACTGCCGGACATGGTTACGTTTACCCCGAACGGCCGCTACGTGTTGGCGGCGAACGAGGGCGAACCGAGCACCGACTATCTGACGGATCCCGAAGGTTCGATCAGCGTCATCGACCTCGCTCGCGGCGTGCGGCGGCTCGATGCATCGCGGGTGCGAACAGCTGACTTCGCAGCGTTCGATCGAAACTCACTCGATGCGAGCATTCGGATCTTCGGACCCAACGCCAGTGTCGCGCAGGATCTCGAACCGGAATACATCACGGTCTCGGATGACTCGCGCACGGCCTGGGTGACCCTCCAAGAGAACAACGCGATCGCGAAGGTCGACATCCGCACCGGAACAGTCACTGAGTTGATCGGACTCGGCTACAAGGATCATTCGCGATCCGGCCAAGGCCTCGATCCAAGCGATGAAGACGCTGCGATCGCCATCGCCCCCTGGCCCGTGCGCGGGTTGTATCTGCCCGACGCGATCCAGAGTTATCGCTCCGGTGGCCGCACGTACCTCGTCACAGCAAACGAGGGCGACACACGCGACTACGATGGATTTGCGGAGGAAGCACGCATCGCGGACCTCGCGCTCGACCCCGAGGCATTTCCCGATGCCGCCGCTCTGCAGGACCCCGCCGCACTCGGTCGCTTGAAAGTCACCAACACACTCGGAGACGATGACGCTGATGGCGACTACGACGCTCTGTACACATTCGGAGCGCGTTCATTCTCGATTCGCGACTCGAACGGCGCGCTGGTATTCGACAGCGGCGATCAACTCGAGCGCATCACAGCGCGGATGCATCCCGACTTCTTCAACGCCGACAACACGGAGAGCGAGCTCGATGCGCGCAGCGACGACAAGGGGCCCGAACCCGAAGGCGTCGAGCTGGGTGAGCTGAATCGCCGCACGTACGCATTCATTGCGCTCGAGCGTATCAGTTCGATCGTCGCGTACGACATCACGAATCCGCGAGCGCCGTGCCTTGCGGGCTACGCGAGCAACCGGATCTTCGAGGGCGATCCAGAACTGGATGAGGGCGGCGATCTCGCGCCAGAGGGTTTGCACTTCATCTCCGCGGCGCAGAGCCCGACAGGCGAGCCGCTCCTCGCAGTCGCCAACGAGGTCAGTGGCTCGACGACGCTGTATCGCGTGGGCGGGAACTCCGCGTACTGAAAACAACCATCAGAACGCGTAGTCGAACGTCTGATCGCCGACCTCGAGCGTCAAACTGCCGTGCTCTGAACTGCTGCCGCGGCGCTGATTTCCACGCACCGAGCTGACATCGAACGGGCCCTCTTCGATGAACGCAACCTCGCAATCGGCTGGAGCATTCGCAAGCTCCAACCAGATCCGGACGTGTTTCGCATCCTCGAACGCATAACAACCACGCAGCTCGTGCGACGTGCCACATCCACCGCGCGGGAACCGCCCACGCAAAGCAATGCTTCCGGGAGGAGACGAGTCGAGGTAGATCAGACTGGTCGCGACAGTGCTCGCCGCTGTCGGCTGCGGGCAGCGCTGCAGCGGGGGAAGCTCGCTGCAGAGGACGAGAGTGCTGAGCCAGCTCCCTAAACCGGTGCACGTGCACTCGTTGCACGCGTCACACGTTAGGCCGGTGCCGACCGGGAATGTTTGCTCCCCGATGCGACACGAGGTGCACGGTCCACCGTCGCACCGATCGCCCTCGTCGCACATGGCCGAGTCGCACTGAACGTGACTCGTTTGGCCGTAATTCTCGCAGCGACAGCTCAAGCAAGCTTCAGTGTCGATGAAGCGCTCACCGAAGATGTAGTGACTGCCGTTGTAGTCGCAACCATCGACGACCGGCGTCGTAGAAGAAGTAGCATCATCGAAACGTTCGGCGCTGCGCGGCCCGGCTTCCTGTGGAGCGCTGCACGAAGCCCCGCCCTCTACACAGCGCCTCTCGGGGAACTGAGACTGTTCGTGATCTTGGGCGCAGCCGAGTGCGCTTATCGTGAGCGATCCCCAAACAGCTAACCCCAGTCTACGCATGTGGGGTTATGGGCCGAACGCGTCCCACCGGCCACGTGAGCTGCAGCTCTTGCTGGTGCACGCTGAGCACTGCCATATCAGAACTCGATGCTACGTGGCGCATAGTTCGGTGCCGCAGCGTCTTCTCGCGCCTCTTCAGTCGCGCGCTTTTTCTGACTGCGCTGGAGCGCGAGGCGCTGATTCGGACGCCCGATCACACGCCGCTGATAGCCACGCTCGTGCACGAGGGACATGTACTCACTCGCACCCCAAACGCGCTGCAACAAGAACTTGCCGGCAGCCACAGCGTCGGGCGAACGCGCCGCGATTTCTTCGACTAACGCGGCCGCGCGAGCGAGCGGCTCCTCACTGACGTGTGTTACGAGACCCAATTCGCACGCCTCGATGCCGCTCAGAATGCGCCCAGTCATGGTCAGCTCCTTCGCGACGTCGAGCGGCAGTAACTCGCGCAGCAACGTCGGCCCACCCATGTCCGGGACCAAACCGAGCCGCGCTTCCATGATCGACACGCGCGCATCCGGTCGCGCGATGCGAATGTCAGCCCCGAGCGCGAGCTGAATGCCAGCCCCAAAACAGTTGCCGTGAATGACCGCGATCACCGGCACCCCAAGCTCGCGAAAGCCGAGGCTCCAAGTCTGAAAAGCATTACGCCACGGTGAAAACAGCGAGCCGACGGAGAGAACCGCCCGCAACGGGTTGAGCATGAAGTCCTTCGCGTCGATGCCCGCGCAAAACGAAGGGCCCTCGCCACGCACGATCACAGCGCGCAGCGCACGCTCCCGCTTGAGCTGCTTTTGCGCGCGAATCACGCCCTTGAGCATGGAGCGATCGACACCGTTGTGTTTGTCCGGTCGGTTCAAGCTCAACGTCGCAGTGCCGCCATCGATCTGAAGTTGAACTCGATCACTCATGAAGTCTCCTGTCAGGTCTCGCGACTGGGTGCGCGGCAGCTAGTCTCGCCAAGACCACTACAACTTACAAACAGGTGGGTTCGACCAGCCTTACAAGCTGATACAGTCGACGACGAATGACGCGCTTTGCAACGTCCTGTGGCCTGGTCGTTCTCTTGTTGGTCGCAGCGTGTGCGGGGCGCACACCGAACACTGCGAACGTCACGGAGGTCACAGGCGGCGACGCCTGCTCGAGCGTGACGCAACCCGGTATCTCGGCGGCCACGGCAGAACGCCTCGAACGAGCCTCGAATGTGCTCGACTACGAGAACATCTGGCGTGCCGAGAATCCCGGCACGACGCAGGGCACGATCGGCGGCTCCGAAGTCCGCTCCCGCATCCGCTCGAACGCCGGACAAATCCGGGGCTGCTACGAGTCGGCGCTCGATAAGCTGCCCGCCGGCGAAGGCCGGGTCATCGTGCGCTTCGTGATCGATGCGAGCGGCCACGTGCCCGCCGTCAGCATCACCTCGAACGACTTCAAGGCTCCAGAGGTCGGCTGCTGCGTCGCCAAACACGTGGCCCAATGGACCTTTCCCAGCCCGACCAACGGAGGATTCGTGGTCGTGGAATATCCCTTCGTCGTACGCACCTCGAAGTCGAACTGACGCCGGCCCCGGGGGCGGGACCAACCTGGCGCCCCGGCACTCCCCGCGCGCGAAGGCTGTGCTAGCGTTCGCGCCGTGATCGCACCAGTCAGCTCGAAACGCTCCTTCCATCTCGTCGCTCTCGCTGCCGTGCTGCTGCTCCCCAGCTTAGTGGGCTGCGCCGGGACGAAGTTCGACGTGCAGTCCGCGCCGGGTTGGGCGCGCGCAAACCACCGGATCTCCACGTTCGGCGTGAAGCGCGATGGACTGATGATGCGCGACGGCTGGCATGCCCTCGGCCCCGAGATGCCCGCGCCGTTCGGGGCGAACTCGTGCGAAGTCGCGTACACGACGCAAAACGTCACGAACATGCCCGAGCTCGCAAGCGCGGTCGACGACTACATCCGCGCGCACGGCGTCACCGATGCACTCCTCGCGCAGTTCACGCCAGTAGCGCAAGGCGACGCGATCTTGTTCATCGCGATCTCTGGCAGTCCGCAACACACCGGTGACAGCGGGCCGCCGTCAGCGGCCGCGATGGGAGGACGCGGGCGCGTCGGCATGCAAGGCGGCGCATTCGGAGGAGGCGGGGCGGGCAATGTGGGAACCTCCTCGTCTGATTCGGGCGGCGGCTTCGAAGTCGACGCAGTGTTCTACTCGGTCGCCGACAAACGCTCGGTCGCCGAAATACGAATGAACTACCGGGGTAAGCGCATCGACGACGCACTCCAGCTGTTCAACCAGCGTTTCGCCAAAGAGTTCCCGGGCACGCAATGTCGCGGTTGGAACTGGTCGGCCCACGTCGACCCGGCCGCGATCAAGAAGCTCGGAGCGCCCTAACCGCGCACCGGCACGTGCGACAGCGGCCCGCAACGCACACCAAAGCGTTCGCGAACCGCATCGAGGGCGCGCCGCATGTGGTCGGGGTTGCGCTTCATATAACTGACGAAGCGAACGCCATCGAGCAAGCGCCGTGGCAACGGGTACCAGCGCCCGGTATCGGTCCCGAACTCGTCGTGCACGCGCTTGGGGACGGCGGCGAGAATGAGCGCCGTGTTGTAGAGCGTGTGCGTGCCGATGCTGATCGAGAAAACGTCGCGATCGGCCCGGTACAGTGCACCAAAATCCAGCTCGTACAGCGGCAGCTCGTGCAGCTTGTTCAAGTACGCCAAGTGCACGGCCAAGTACGCGGCGCACGTGCTCAGCACGTGGATCGACGAGCACGCCTGAATCGAGATGACCTTGCCGCTCTCGGAGATGTAGGGCTCGTACGGGATGTCCTCTCGCAAGATGTAACCGGTACAGTTGACGATCCAACTCCCCGGCTCGATCGGACGGCTCTCACCGTTCTTGAGCAGCAGCCGAGGGCTGCCGTCGCGATCGACCACGTCCACGAGATAGTCCTTGATGATCTCGTGCGAGCGAGCAGCGATCACCGCGTTTTCGTGGTGCGACAACAAGCCGAGCATGAATCGCTTCGCGTCGGGGACGAGCGAAACCGTGTACTTGGAGCGAAGGTGGTCGAACACGGCGCGTTCGTTGCGGCCGTCGAAGCGCTGCGCCAGGTCGAGGAACGTCTCCACCGGCGTGTAGCCGGTCCAAAACCGGCGTAAGCCTGCCGGATACAGCTTGTCGCGCGAGAAGAACAGCGTTCCGCTTCCGATGATCGAGCTCACACGCTTGCGCGGAAATCGCGTGAGCAGCGCGTACGCCGTATCCATTCCCGTCTTGCCACCGCCGACGATGTAGACGGGCGCATCACTCGCACGCATTTCATCGCCGATCAGGTCGTGTTTATCCGGCGAGATGGAGCGCACACGCGTGCTCGAGAGTGCGAGCGGCTCCTTGGCCTGCACGTTGACGCCGAACGCCTTGATCAGCTTCTTGGTGCGAATGCGCAACGCGGGTGCGCCAGCCGTGATCGAGTCGCAGTTCACCAGCACTTCGTCAGGCCCTGCACCCGACTCGTCGTGCGAGCGATATTCGTAGCCATACCGCTCGTCGAGAGTGACGCGTTGCCGCGTTGTCTCGATGCAGTGCGTGAGATGCGCGACCACCTCACTGCGCGTCGCGAGATGGCTCGGCGCCTTCCCCAACGTCCACGGGATGTCGCCCACGGTGAACATCGAGTGAGGCTGGTGCAACCGCACGTAACCGTAAGTTGAGAGCCACATGCCGCCGGCAGCAGCATTGCGATCCACGAGCACGACCTTCTGACTACGCGCCAGGTAACCACTCGCGGCGAACAGCGCGTTCAAGCCCGCGATGCCGGCGCCTAAAATGCAGAGGTCACAAGCGATCTCTTCCACGCGTGCGCCGGAGGGCTGGTCATCGATGCTCATCACCGACAAACATACCTCCGACGAACGCGGAGCGGATACGACACCCAGTCGCAAAACCAGTCAAAGTGAGAAACACGTCACAGACCCGTGAGCCGACACCAGAGGGAACCGGCAGCGCCTCAGTGCGCGGCGTTCGTGAGCATCGTCAACATCGCATCGCCGACGCGCGTGGCGGATGCCGGGTTCTGGCCGGTCACCAGCCGCCCGCTCACACAGACTTTGATCTTCCAGTTGGGACCCGCATCGTGATGCGCGCCACGCTCCTTCAACCGATCTGCGAGCATGAACGGAACCACGCCGTCGAGACCGACTTCCCGCTCTTCGTCGTTCGTAAACGCTGCGACGAACATGTCTTTGACGAGGTACTCGCCATCCGGGCGCTTCACGTTCACCAACGCAGCAGGACCGTGACACACCGCACCCACCACACCGCCATGCGCGTAGATGCTCGCGGTCAGCGCCGCTAGCGCTGCGTCGTCCGGTAGATCCCACATCGCACCGTGTCCACCGGCGAAGAAGATTCCCGCGTAGTCCTCGGCGCGGACGTCGGTCGCAGCCTTGGTGTGCTCCACCGCGCCGCGAAGGTTTGGATCGTTCCAGAACTTGGCGTTGATCGCGTCGTCTAGATCGAGGCTGTCAGGATCGAGCGGCGCTTTGCCGCCTTTGGGGCTGGCGAAGTCGACTTGAAAACCCGCGTCGACTAGCACCCGATATGGATGCGTGGCCTCCGACAGGAAAAACCCGCTTGGTTTGTTGCCCTTTCGATCGTGGCTGGTCAGGACAAACAACACCTTATTCGAGGTCGCTGACATACTGACTCCCTTGGCAAACGCTGCGAGTACGCTCGCGGATCCGCACCCTGCAGATTCGCGTCGTGACAGTGTGTACCCGCGAGCCACGAGAGCGCCACTGAGCAAAGGGCCGATTCGAGAGCGTCGAAAAGTGCGGATATCGCACGCGATCGCGCCGCGGATTGACTATAACGTTGCTGAAGTCAACGGCCTGGGAGCGGGAGACGGGTTCACATCGACGCGGGAACTCAAAAGAATCTGAACAGACTCAGAATCGCCTTCCCGGTGATCGGCTTGATCGCGATCGCACTCGCGATCTTGGCCACGATCAAAACCAACGAGGTCCTCGGAGCATCCGTCCCTGCGGAAGCCACCGTCACCGAGCTCGTGCCATCGGGTGCGCCGCGCGACAGCGAGACAACCTTCAAAGCGCGCGCGCGATTTCTAGCGCCGAACGGCCAAGCTGTATTCGTGACGTCAGCGATCTCATCGAGACCCCCAGCATTCGAGATCGGACAGCGAGTTCCAATCCGTTACGTGCCAGCCGATCCAAATCACGCCGAGTTCGCGGAGTACCCATGGGTCGGCTCGCTGATCGGGTTCGGTCTAGGTCTATCGTTCATGGCCGCGGGTCTCGTGACGCACATCGTGTTGCGCAAGTCGTCTTAGCGGCGCGACGCAGCACGATCGCATCACATCACCTCAACCTCTGACGCTGACCCAAAAGGCGTTCGCGACCTTTTCCGTGCAGCGGACCCGACGCATCGGCGACTTCGGAACGTAGTAGGTCGCCGCCCAGTGATCTGCGCGCGGACATGGGTCGCTCACGGTATCCGTGAGAACCGCCATGACGTGACTCACGAGTTGTCGCCAGTTCTGGTTCCACTGCTCGGTCTGATTCTTGTTGCTCGCGAGCGTGAGCGTGCTCATCTGTTTGCCTCGCCGGCTCTTCAACCAATTCGATGCGCTGTATTGCTTCAGCATCTTGAGGAAGGGCCAGTTCGACTTCGTCGCGCGCTTGCGAATCACGTGCAGCAGCGCGGTGCAATCCGCGATCGACCAAGTGGCTTCTGCATAACAAGCACGTGCGGACCAGACGATGATTTCAGGCGAAGGTGCAGGGAATCCTTCTTGGGCATATACCGGCTGGCAGATCAGATCGGCAGTGATTGCCATCAATCCCAGAACTACAGGTTTGACAAAAGACATGACCGTACCTTCCGTGCGATTCGCCGTGCGCGAATGCCGCTTGTTGGCCCGCTAGACGGGTTGTTTATCAATCTCCGATGCCCGCTCCCGCGGGCCCCTGTGCTGACGGTTGGGGCTCCGTGTGAGTCCCCAAGTCAGAACAGTTTACTTAGCACACCACCTGAAGGAGTCACGGACGCTATGGGCGTGTGCCGGCTATTTCAAGTTCTGCATAGTTCACGTGCCGGCCAGACTTCGTTTAGTTAGCCTGCCCAACGAAATGTCACGTGGCGGTAGAGCAGCGTTAGTTGCAGCGCGAACAACGCGACGCTCACGGCGATGAGCGCGAAGCGTCGCGACTTCGGCGCCAGCACTTCCGCCAACACGACGAACACCGGGAAGATCACCGACAGGTAACGCGTGAACGACATGAGCACAGTCGCGACTGCCGGGATCAGACCGAAACTAGCCGTGAGAGCGAACCAAGGCCTCGTCTCCGGCTGACGCCGCGCACGAGCGAACGACACTCCCAACGCCACCAAGTAGGCTGCAAACGCTAGCCGCTCGAGCAGCGAGCCCGAGAATGCATGCAACCGGCGCACGTGGAACAGCTCGCGGGCGAACGTCAGCGGATCGAATAGCCGCGCGATCGATGGCGCCGTCGCAAAGTTCTTTTGAACCGAAAAGCCCAGCCAGGGATCGCCGGTCTGAAAGTACACGATTGCGAAGTACGAGGCCCAGCCGGCGAGAGGCAACAGACAGCACGTCCAAGTCGCGACCGATCGCCGGGCGGAGTACAAAGCCAGCGCGAGCGGCAACACGCTGAACACACCGACCGCTCGCGTCAACGCCAACAAGGCTCCCAACGCGGCCGCCCACCAGAAGCGTTCACGCGCGAGCGCCGTACAAAACACCGCGAGCAGCAACAGGAACAGCGACTCGCTGTAGGGCAACACGGTGAAGAACGCAGCCGGTTGAATGCACATCAACATGACTGTCAGGTTTGCAACGCGCACGGATGTGAGTCGCACCAGCAAGTCGTGCAGGACGAATAACCCCATCAGTCCGAGTGCCATCGACAGTGCCAGCGCGGCTGCGAGTAAGTCTCCACCGAACGCGGGTGCCGCGAGCCGAACCAACGCCGGGTACAACGGATAAAATGCATTCTTCGGACCCGCGCCGCCGTAACCGTGCGCGGCGAGCGCGAGATAGTGGGGGGCATCCCACGTGCGAAACACGATGTCCGCACTCGGCCGCTGTTTCGGAAACTCGCCGTGGTTTCCGAAGTAGACGCCGACGTAGCCCTCGTCGCTGAATCCAGTTGGGTACACCAGCGCCACGCATCCGGCGAACAGCAGCGTCGCAACCTTCGCCGCTATCAGCGGCAAGACGACGCGGCGGGTTGCCTCACAGGGAAAGCGCGAGTGCCCCAGGTCTACCGCCTGTGCCGGCTCGTGCCGCGATTCGCTCACGCGCCGATAGTACCGGTTCGTTTCGCACCGCGCGCGAAGAGAAGCGCGTCGGCGGAGCGCCCAGCCGTGGCCCCGGTACGTGCTTGTGGGTACGTGGGCGAGACGAGTTGCTCGCTCCTTGGTGATTCAACTGGGTGCTCTGCCCGCACCCAGTTGAATCTTCGAGCTAGTACCTATCGCGCGAACTGCTTCTGCTTTCCCGCGTTGATCGACGCCCCCAGCTTATTGACCTCGACGAGTAGCGCTGACGCTTGCGCTTCGAGCGCCACGGCCTCGGCAGGTGAGGCGTGCTTCGCGATCTCTGCCAGCGACTGAGCCTTCTCCTGGATCCGAGTGAGCTTCGAGGCATATGGGGTCCCGCGCTCGATTTGCTCTCGAATCCAAAGGTCGGGAGGATTGATGACATCTTCACCGGGCTTCAACTCATTGCAGCCCATGAGGATGCATAACCTCTCCAGCTCCTTGTAGCGCCAGTCGTTGCAGAGCAACGGCGGAAGCGAGCCGTACGACACATCGAGAGTCATCGGAGCGCCCGGCGCTGACATGTTGGTCACCTCGAACGGACACGGCTCGCCGTTGTAATACGAACATGCCGGCGTCGAAGTGCTGCTAAAGGTCTGCGCGCTGTTCCAGTAGTCCTGCGCATCGGCTGAACCACCGCTCTCGATCTCCTCGAGCCCGTCCGCCTCCATCACGCGAATCAACTTGTGACTCGAGTACGAGTTGTCGTTGACGAAGCGACCGTTGCTCGGGTTCAGTTGGCCATCGATGTGCCACACCAAAACACCGTCACCGGGCAAGCTCGGATCATTGCCGGCGCTCATGCGCGTGCGATTCTCGACGAGATAGAACTCCGCGAACGGGTCGCGGTCTTCTGTGCAGCCCGGCACGACCATGACGCAATCCGGCTCGAGGCTCGATGGCTCGAGCGAAAACGTGTTACTGCCGCCGCCGATCACTGAAGGCGTCAACCAACCGAGTAAGAACTTGCTGAAGCAGTTATGGTCGCCGCGGTTCGCGTCCATCATGTCGAAGCCGCCGAGCCCGCCGTCTGGTCCGATTGAATCGTCGTAGTCGTAGTAGTCAGGGAGGCCGAGCGCGTGGCCGGTCTCGTGGATGACTACGGTTGGTGTGCTCGCCTCCCACTGCCACGAGTAACTGCCGAAACGTTTGCCGTCGAGCTTGTACGCGCTGTCCTGCCAACCCGTTTGATAGCCCCACCAGAAGCTCGCCCACGCTCCGACGGGACCGGTCCACATGACGATCAGATAGTCGATGACCCCATCGTTGTCGTTGTCGTACTGCGCGAAGTCGTGACCCGCAGCCTCGTAGGAGCTCAGCGCCTGTTTGATGAGGTTTTCTCGTCCCGCATCCGTCTCCACGACGGTCGAACGCTTACCTGCTGCGTACCAGCCCAAGACATTGCCTCGGATCGAGAGCGCACCGTAAGACGAGCGCTCGTAGTAACGGCGCAAGCTCTCGCGCGGGTAGTTCGCGGTGTCACCGTCGCCAAAGAGCATGCTTTGAACGGTCGTCGCTTCCACATCGGCTGGGTAGTCTTGAAACGAGATCAAGAGCGCCAGCACCTTCGGATTGCCACTGCTTTGCAGCGTGGTCCAATTGTCTGGGATCGGCGCGCCCGGTGGTGCCGGATGCGGCGACGGCTGGGGCCCGGGCAGCGACGGCTGGGCACCGGACGCATTCCCAGTGATGTCTCGCAGCTGCATGTTCAAGCGGTCGACGAGTTGCGGAGACGTGAGATGGTTCCCGAGCCTGCGCGCATTCTCGAGTTGGGCTGCAGTCGGGACTCGGGCTTGCCTGGATACCGGTCGTTCGAGGGCACGCGCCGATGGTGGCTGCAGAGTCAAAACCGTGGAAGCCACGAGCGCTGCGCACAGTGTGATTCGGCGATCGGTCCGACGGATGTACCGCCGCCCGGTTTCTCGAGCTAGCTTACTGGTCATTGCACTTCCTCGCGTTCGATTTCGGAACGTGGAGCAGTGCTCATTCATCGCGAGTCGTGGATCAGCGCTCCGACGGCGCGAACACCGCCGGAGTAATCAATCCCCCTTCGACCCACGATGACGAGTCACCCAGTGCAAAGCCTGTCTTGTTAGTCAGGACACAATAGTGACTCAGCGCACGCACTCGAACGGTTGTCGAAACGCAGCGTGACGGAGCAGAGAGTTGGCTCAGTTGTGCTGCCCGCAGCTGACGGCGTCAGAGGATCCTGAATGCCCCGCACCACCGCCGGCGCGTCCACGCGTGAGTCATGACCGGCAGCGTGCAGGGTGTACACATCCACACGCAATGGGCGACATCGACCTAGACAACGAACTAACAGTGAGCGGCGTCCGCCACGTGGGCGAAGCGGCGATACAATCGCCCATTTGCGCACCTGCTTCAACCAACTATCAACAGTCTGAACACACTCGCCCCTTGAATCCTTCAGCGGACTGCTAAGACCCTGAGGGGACGTGTGCGCTTCGGTTCTGCGCAAGCTCTAGCCGATGGCGAGACGAGCAGACGAGCGTTGCATCATCATCCATCCGAGCGACCCAGCGCGCATGCGGAATGGCCTAGCCCTCTCGGCTTCTCAACTCGCAGCCACAGTTGCGCTCTCGGCTCTGCTCGCCGTGACACTGCTTGCGAGCCAACCCACCTGCGTTCGCGCACAAGTGCAGCCCGAACACGCGGGCAGCGGAGTCGATGCACTTCCGGGAATTCACGAAGTACCACTGAGCGTTCGCACGCAAGCGGGGCTCAACGCGAGGCTGGGGCTCGGCTACGGCTGGACTGAACCCGTGCTGAAGATGGACGACACGCACCACCGCGTTCAGGTCGACGCCGCTGGCAGCTTCACACCGGTGCCGTGGTTTGCTGCCGCAGTGCGTGTGCTCGGGCGATACGACGCGCACTCCGGAGGGGTGAGCGACTCGGGCACGCTCAGCGAGACGCACGTGACGACCCGCGCGACGTTTCCTCTGAGCGCGGACCTGCAAGCGGGCGCCGAGCTCGCGTTGTGGCTTCCCGGCGGAAGCACAGTGGGCGGTTCGTTTTCGGCGCTGAGCGGCGACCTGCAATTCCTGATCGCGTACGCGCCCGAGCTCGCGCCGATCACGGTCGGGCTCGCGCTCGGTCTGCGCGTCGATCGGTCGCAATACGCCGGCGGAGATCCAGAAGGGTACAGTGCGGCGGATCGGCTGGCGCTCGGCGTGAGCGATTCGATCTTTGCCGCACGCGAAGGGCTCGCGTTCTCGTATCGAGCCGGTCCCTTCGAATGGATCGCCGAGTGGGCGTTCCGCATGTATTTCGCTCGGATCGCGGAGTCGCCGATGTGGATCCGCGCGGGCGTCCGCTATCGACCGGCACCTCCGCTACAGCTCGAGCTGCTCCTCGGCGTGAGTCCGAGCAAGCGGCCTTCGCTCGCCGAAGATGCGCCACTCGCCGTGGTCGAGCCTCGACTCGCGGCAGGGCTTTCTGCAACCTACACCTGGGCGACGAGCCATCCGCCGCCAACAGCTGCCAATCCACCCGCGCAAGCTCC
>DASRXR010001131.1:0-13879 GCA_035687405.1 Polyangiales bacterium | reverse complement strand
GTAGACATCGGTGTATACCAGCTAGTACTCGCCTCGAACTCGCCACTACCTCACGGAGAATTCACTCATGGCAGACGCAGTCATCTTGTCCACTGCGCGGACGGGCATCGGCAAGGCCTTCCGCGGCTCGCTCAACATGTCCCACGGCACCGCGCTCGGGGCACATGCGATCAAGCACGCAGTCGAGCGCGCCAAGATCGACCCGAAGGAAGTCGAAGACGTGATCCTGGGCTGCGGTCTGCCCGAAGGCGCGACCGGCCACAACGTCGCACGCAACGCTGCAGTGCGCGCCGGTCTGCCCGTCACGGCGGCGGGCACCACCGTGAACCGCTTCTGTTCGTCGGGCTTGCAGGCCATCAGCATGGCCGCCCAGCGTGTGCTCGTGGACCGCGTGCCGTTCATGGTCGGCGGCGGCGTCGAGTCGGTGTCGCTCGTGCAGGGCGCGCTGAACCTCAATCACTTCTTCGGCACGACCGTGCCGGATCCGGCGAATCCGCAGAAGCCCGAGTACCAAGACGACTGGCTGATCAAGAACAAGCCCGAGCTGTTCATGCCGATGATCGCCACGGCCGACGTGGTCGCAAAGCGTTACAACGTCAGCCGCGAAGCGCAGGACGAATACTCGCTGCAGAGCCAGCAGCGGACGGCGGCGGCGCAAGCGGCCGGCAAGTTCAACGACGAGATCGTGCCGTTCACGACGACGATGCAGCTCACCGACAAGGCGTCCGGCGCACGCTCGTACAAAGAGATCACGCTGAGCCAGGACGAGGGCAATCGGCCAGACACGACGCTCGCGGGCTTGCAGGGCCTGAAGCCCGTGAGCAACACCGCGACGATCACTGCCGGCAACGCGAGCCAGTTGTCCGATGGCGCGAGCGCGGTCGTCGTCGCCGACAGCAAGATTGCGCAGCAGCGCAACCTGCCGGTGCTCGGCATCTACCGCGGCCTCGCAATCGCAGGCCTCGAGCCGGACGAGATGGGCATCGGCCCGGTCTACGCGATTCCGCGTCTGCTCGAGCGGACCGGCATCAAGATGGACGACGTCGGCCTCTGGGAGCTCAACGAAGCGTTCGCAGTGCAGGTGATCTACTGCCGCGACAAGTTGGGCATCCCGGCCGAGCGCTTGAACGTGAACGGCGGCGCGATCTCGATCGGCCACCCGTACGGCATGAGCGGTGCGCGCATGGTCGGCCACGCGCTGATCGAAGGTAAGCGTCGCAAGGCCAAGTACGTCGTGGTGACGATGTGCGTCGGCGGTGGCATGGGTGCGGCCGGCTTGTTCGAAGTCGCCTGAGTTTTCAGCCCCTGTCAGGTGAAATCTCCGCGCGCCGTGTTCGTCACGGCGCGCGGTGTCGTTTTTGCCTGGTAAAATTGCCCCTTTACAACGGAGCTGTTCATCCACAGATCCTAGGGTTCCCACCCGAATGTCTACGTTCTCGATCGCGTCGTGGCTGAGCTACTTCATCGTCGTCCTCGTCGCCGGGCGGTACCGCGGGCGTGGCGCAGCCATTTTCACGGCGATTGCGCTCGGCATCTTCACGATGGTGTCGGTCACGGCACCGAAGAGTGTGGGCGCGCTCGGTGTGCTGCGGCTGTATCTGCAGATCGCCGTCTACGTGCACTTCCTCGTGTTCCTGTGGCCGCGCTTGCGGCCATGGCTGTGGCGCGTGCTCGTCTCGATTCCCGCGTCGTATTACGCCGCGGGGACCGTGCTCGCGTGGCCGGTCAGCATCGCGGTGCTCTTGGGTGCACCGGCGCAGTGGTACGCGCTTCCGTACGGGTTCGCCCTACTCGGCTTGATCGAGTCGCTCTGGACGCCCGAGACCGTGCGCGACTTGGTGCTCGATGATCTCGATGCTGGCGCGATGCGGCGTTATCCGCTCGGGCGGCCGGGGAATCACGCTGCAGCGGACGGCGGCGAGCAACCAGTGCTGAACCTCGTGCAGATCACCGATCCGCACCTCGGTCCGTTCATGTCGGTGCGGCGTCTGCGGCGCGTGTGTGAGCGCGCGGTCGAACGTTCACCGGATCTGATCTGTTTGACCGGCGATTTCTTGACCGTCGAATCGAACCACTCGCCCGCAGCGCTCGAGGCCGCGTTTGCGCCGCTCGCGGGTGCTCCCGGTCGCGTGTACGCGTGTCTCGGCAACCACGACCACGAAGCACCCCACGTCGTGAAGCGCGCGCTTGCGAAGGCGGGCGTCCGATTGCTCGTAGACGAGGCGTGCGAGCTCGATTCCCCGATCGGCCGCGTGCAGTTACTCGGGTTCGACTTTCACTTTCGCGATCGCGAAAAGCGCATGCGCGAGGTGTGTGATCGGTTCCCGAAACCGGTCGGAGCGCTGCGCATCGTGCTCCTGCACGACCCGGGTGCGTTTCGGAAACTGCCGCCGGGCGAAGGTGATTTGGTCTTGTCGGGGCACACACACGGCGGGCAGGTCGGGCTCGTATCGTTCGGCTTGCCGTGGACGCTCGTGTCGCTCGTCGGGAAGATGCCGGACCACGGCTTGTGGGCGCGCGGCAAGGATCGCTTGTACGTACATCGCGGAACCGGTCACTACGGCTTTCCGCTGCGCGTAGGCGTGCCAGCCGAGCAGAGCATGTTGCGAGTGCAGCGAGCCCACGGCTTCGTGCCAGCGGAGTGACAGCCAGTTAAATCACCGGCGGCGGTGGCAACGGCGGAGGCGGCGCAGCGGGTGGCGGCGGCGGTGGGGGTGGCGGCGGAGGCGGAGGCGTGTTCGGCCCGATGCATGCTGCCAAGTCGAACAGCATGAACGCCAACACCTTCTCCTGCGGTGTGAGCGGCATCGTGTCGCACTCGGCCGGGAACGTCATGCCGCGCGTTCTCGCGTTCAGCACGTGGAAGTCGCTGAACACCACGCGACCGCATGCCGCTTCCGGCGCAGCCAGTACCGGCGTGTCGACCGAAAACTGCTGCACCGACATCGGATCATCCGAGTAGACCCAACGCCGGCCGCCCATCATCGCCGGCACCGCAGTCAGATCCTGACGCGGCTCGGAGATAGTGACCTGCGGCGGCATGACACTCGAAAGCGCACCCACGAGCTCGAGCCACTTCGCGAAGTCCATGCCCTTCTGCGAAGTCGTGTCGATCGTTCCGACGAGCGTCGTCATCTGTGCAGGCACGAGGTTCGGCGCCCACGTGCCCGTCGCAGCGAGCGGACCGTTTTGATAGAGCCACGTGTAACTGTAGTGCGTCGCGAATACGCGGCCGCCCTTGTTCACGTAGTCGAGCATGTTCTGCTGCGCACTCGCAGCCTTCGTAACTTCGGCGCCTTCACACGGCAGCAGCACCTGCGTGTACTTCGACCAATCACCCGTGCCGGTGAGCGCGCCTGTCAGCGTCTCCGCCGCCGGCGTGCTCGCGTCGATGCGCGAGCCATTCTGGGTGAAGAACTGAATGCGTGCGGCGCTACCGGGATTTCCGAACTCGGTGTCTTCGATCCCGAGCTTACGCAGCAAGCACTGCAAACGATCGACGTCGCCAGTCGCGATCGCAGTGAGCGGAATGTCGCCCTCGGTCTTGTTGCGCGGCAGGCGCACTGTCCCGGCGGCCAACATGTTCTCCGCACACGGCATCACGTCGATCGACGTCTGCATCCGCCAACCGCCCAGCTGCACGACGATCGGGATGCCCATCCCGACTGGCACATCCTTCAGCACGAACGTGCCATCGGGCCCCGTGATCGCGCTCGTGATCGCGTTGTCGAGGTTGAGCGGCGTGCAGCGGTCGCAGCTCGGACCATCCGGCAACGGCGCGAGCTTCGTACCCGGCGCGATGTTCGGAATGAAGACCTGCGCGTTGTAGAGCGGGTCCGCATTCATCAGCGCGCCCGTCACTGCGACGCCCCGCACGGTCGTAGAGCCGCCGTTCGGGCATTGCATGACTTGCGGGCAGAGCGGGCATGGAGTGCCGCATAGACGCTCTACGCGCGGTCCGCACTCTTGACCCGCGGCGCACGCCCCGCAGTCGAGCTCGCCACCGCAGCCATCGCCGATCTTCCCGCAGAAGTTTCCGGGAGCGAGCCCTGCCGACTGACACGTGTAAGGCGCGCAGTCGGGCGAGGTCTGCGGCACGCCGCACAAGTTCGTGATTCCGCGCCCGCCGCAGGTCTGACTACCTTCGCAACCCCCGCAGTCGAGCTCGCCGCCACAACCGTCTCCGAGCTTGCCGCAGTACTTGCCCGTCGCCTGCTCGCAGACGGTCAACGCGCACGCACCGGAGTCGGGCGTGGCACCGCATACGCTCTCGATGCCGCGGCCGCCACACGTATAGCCTGCGGTCTTGCAGTCGCCGCACTCGAGCTCGCCACCGCAGCCGTCGCCGATCTTGCCGCAGTACTGGCCGCCGGCAGGGTCGCACTTGACGCAGCTAGCGGCGTCATAGACTTGCGCGTCCATGATCGCGACGAGGCCGCCATCGGCCGTACCCGTGGGATTGTCGCCCGGAATCGGAACACCGCTCCCGGCCGTCGGGGGCGGCCGCGTCGGCTGCGTCGGAGGCGGTTGGCCCGTTACACTGCCGGGATCACGGCCGGGGCCTGTGCTTTGACCGCATGCAACGGCCAAACACCACACAGCGGCATACAACACCGCGCGTGGGGCAAAGCCCGCGCCAAGAGTTCGAGATTCCGCGACGATCACGTTCACGTGCGTTCGCTCATGAATCGGAATTGTGGAGTGCGAGGTGAATGGTGATGACGGGGGCCGCTCCGAGTGCTGCATGGGGCTGTGCTCCGCGCGTATCCGCATAGCTTTGGTCGCACGTCGCGCGCAGCAATTCCAGTGGTGTCGAGTCCACGCAGCGCTCGCTTTTGTTCGAGACCGAGGAATGCTCTCCCCAGAGCCAACCGGCTGAGTCAGGCGACGCGCCCGCACTCGAATTAATGCAGCGGAGAGCGGCAGCGACGCCTGCAAACAGGGAACACCCGATGGTGTGTGTGCGAACCGAGCCAAGCTTCGAAGAACCCTCCTCAGACTGCCGAAGTCTCCATGGCGACGGCGGCGAGCTTCGGCTCGCCGATGCGGCAAAGCCTGCGAAAGCACACTGATCGGCGGCGCGCTACGCTGGCCAGATGGGCGCAGTTCAGCTCGGGCTTTTCGGCTCTGAACAGCCGGGATTCGATCACCGCTACTCCGCGCTGCGTCGAGTCCCACTCAGCGAGGACGCGTGGATCGATCACCAGCCCGGGTTCATCACCGGCCACGCCGCGCTGTTCGATCACCTGGCGAGTACGACCGCTTGGCGGATCGTTGAGGAGCAAATCTACGATCGAACGCTGCCGACGCCGCGTCTGATCGCGGGTCTGCCGGACGATGGACCGGGACACCCGCTCCTCGAAGAGATTCGCCAGTCACTCTCCGAACACTACGGCGACGAGTTCGTGCGCGTGAGCATGGCTCTGTACCGCGACGGGCGTGACAGCGTCGCATTTCACGGTGACCGCATCGCGCGCACACTGCCGCACGCACTCGTCGCCACAGTTTCGCTCGGCACACCGCGACGGTTTCTGATGCGGCCGCGCGGCGGTGGCCCGTCGCAAGCCTGGAACCTCGGTTGGGGCGATTTGTTCGTGATGGGCGGCAGTAGCCAGCTGACGTGGCAGCACGGCATTCCCAAGCTCGCGCACGCGCAACCGCGGATCGCGGTGATGTTTCGCCCGCGCTGGGAGTACGCAAACGAGTCCAGCGACCCTGGCGCTCAGTTGCGGTCGAGCCGCCAGTAGATCCGCAACAAGGTTCGCGGTGCGCAGCCGTGAGCGGCGACGAAGATCTCGCCGGGCTCGGCTCCGCGCTGAATCGGCACCGGATTCTCGAGGCCGGTGCCGAGATCGGTCGCGCTCGCGAAGGCGTCGATCGCCGCATCGCCCAAGCCGCGGACGGTCAGCTGCGCGAGCTCGCTGTAGTACCGATTGAGCAGCGGCACATACGCGAACGGCGAAAACCGATCGCCGTGCACGCGCTTGGCTTCGGGCAACGTCCGAAGCACTCCGCCGAGCACGCGATACTGGGTCTTGCCCCCGAGCTCGAGGTGGACTTGCAGCGGTAGCGACGTCGGAGCGCCGTGACCGTTTACGACGCCCTTGCCGTCGGACAAACCTTCGACCGGTTCGACGTAGCGGTGGAGCGGAATCTCCGGTGCTTTTTTTACTTCGCGCTCGCAGGTGTAATCCCAACGGCCCGAATGGGTGGTCGACTCCTGCAGCCGACAGCGAGCGGCGTTCAAGATCAAACGTGGGCCGTCGTCCTCGATGTTCACTTGGCGCAGCGGTTCGATCTGCCACTGCGAGCCCTTGCGGCGCGCACGCACGAGCGCTCTCCGTGCGCGCCGAGCACTGCCCTCTTCTTTCCACGCGAACGACAGCGTGTCGATCGCGAGCGCATCGCCCTCGAGCTCGATCACGTTGAACGACGGCCACAAGCGCGCGCTGTCGGACGCGCTGTAGTCGTTCCAACGTTGGGCGAGGCCCGCGCTCGCCGCCGAGACGAGCAACACGTCGCCGTGGCCTTCGCTCATGCCTTCGAGCATGCGCGCGGTCGCGTAGTGTTTGTGCCCGTGCAGCGCGAGTACGCTCCGTCCGAGCGTGTGCAGGGTCGAGATCGCGGTGCCGGCGCCGAGCGCAGTCATCGTGAGCTCTTCGCGATCGGCATGCGCGATCAACTCCGGCAACACGCGTTGCACCCCCCAGCGAACGACAAACGGCGCGTGATCGATCTCGACCGGCCCGAGGTCGGTCAGCGGAGTGGGCACGAGGTGATGGTGGAGCAAGAACAAGACCGGCCAGTCGGGCTCCTTCCCGGCGACCTGCGCTGCGGCGTACAACAGATCTTCTTGGCGCAGCGCACCGCCGGCGCTTACTAGCCCGCGCGGCAGATACGTCGAGTCGTAGGCGACGATCCACAGCGGCAATCCGTGATAGCTCGGCGGAACGATCGCAGATAGAAACGGCGTGTTGCAGCCGTGGACCCAAGCCTTCGTTGCGAGCACCTCGCGCAGCTTGTTGAACAATTCGACCCGGTGCGGACCGAACAGCCCGTTGCGGCGTCGATCGTGATTGCCCGGCACGATCACCGTCGGCACAGCGTGGCCGAGTGCGAGGCACATCTCCCGGTGAAGATCAGCGAACCGATGTGTCGCCATGTCGACGTCCACCGCCGCGCTGTCGAACACATCTCCAGTGATCGCGAGTAAACCGACGGGCGACGAGCTGTGATCGCGAACGTGCTGCAGCGCGAGCACCAGCTCGTCGAAGATGACTTCCTGTTCGCGAGGACTCGCGAGTAGGTGCAAGTCGGATAAGTGCAGAATGACCGCCATCGATGCCCGGGTATAGCAGCGGAGCGTTGCAACGCGCCTACCGTCGAACGTCGGCGGCGCTGGATTTGTCCCGATAAGTCAGTTTCGTGACAAGGCTCGCACGCAGCCATGGCGTCGCGCTTAACCGACGATTCTGCGCCTGATAGTGTCCGCAGATTAACCGAGACGGCTAGCTTTGACTGAGGGTTGAATGAAGTCATCAGATACTGGGGACGAGGCCGCGATCGAACACTTCCGCAGAGCTGCGGAACGCGCGCCGATCGGCATCATCTGCGTGTCGGGCGCCACGGGGCGATACGTGTTCGCGAACGAGGCGTTCGCTCGCATGATGCTTCGAACACTCGACGAGGTGATGAGCGCGGACCCGTACGAGATCTCGGTTCAAGGCACGCACCCTGACGATCGACTGCTCAGCCGCCAAGCGATGGAGAGACTCGCGCAAGGCGGGCTGGACACGCATCGCTACGAGAAGCGGCTGTTGCGGCGCGATGGCAGCATTTTGTGGGCGGCCGTGGACATGCTCGCGACGCGCGACGCGGAAGGCCGACTCGCGTATCTCACGCTGTACTTCACGGACATTCACGCGCAGCGCACCGCCGATCAGGTGCGCCTCGATCTCGAAGATCAGTTACGTCACGCGCAGAAGGTCGAAGCGCTCGGGCGTTTGGCCGGAGGCGTCGCCCACGACTTCAACAACCGCTTGACCGTGATCATGAGCTACGCCGAGATTCTGCTGAAGCAGCTGCCGGAGACGAGCCTCCTTCGCGGGCACGCGGAACAAGTGCTCGTGAGTGCGCAACGCGCGAGTGACCTGACCCGGCGGTTGCTCGCGTACGGCAGGCGTCAGGTGTTGAACGCCCAAGTGTTCGATCTGAACGTGGTCGTCGATCGCATGCGGCACTTGCTCGAACGCTTAGTCGGTGACGACGTGCGCCTCCTGACCGCGCTCGGAACAGCCCGGCCGGTTCTCGCGGACCCGGGTCAGATCGAACAGGTGATCTTGAACCTGGCGATCAACGCGCGGGACGCGATGCCGAGAGGCGGCGTGCTGATGCTCGAGACGTGCGACGCGCCTGCTGCACCCGCTTCGAGCACGCTAGCGGCTTCCGAGTACGTCGAGCTCACGGTGCGCGACACGGGCACCGGCATCTCGGAAGACATTCTGCCGCGCATTTTCGAGCCGTTCTTTACGACGAAAGAGCCCGGCCGTGGCACCGGCCTCGGATTGTCGACGGTCGAAGGGATCGTGCTGCAGAGTGGCGGATCGATCTCGGTCGAGAGCAAGGTCGGTGCAGGAACTGCGTTCAAGATCGTGCTGCCGCGCGGCGACGTGGTGCCGAAACCCGCGCCAGCTCGAATCCCAGTGCCGCTCGCGAGTGGCCTTAATCTCGAGACCGTGCTCGTCGTCGACGACGACGCGAGCGTATGTGACATGATCGCGAATGTGCTTCGGCTGCGGGGCTACACCGTACTCACGGCGAACCACGGCCGAGAGGCCCTCGAGGTCGCGGCGCGTCACGACGGCCCAGTGCATCTGCTCGTCACCGACCTCGTGATGCCCGAGCAGTCCGGCACGGAGCTCGCTGAGGTCTTGCGCGAGCGTCATTCCAAGCTGCGGGTGCTGTACGTCTCGGGCTACACGAGCGATCCGAAACTACTGGCAAACGAGCTGGGTCCTGCGACGTTCTTCTTGGCGAAGCCGTTCGTCCCGAGCGAGCTGACGCGAATCGTGTGCTCGATCCTCGAAGCGCCGGCCCAGGCCGAGCTGACTGCTTAGTGGCTGGCGTCGTCGTGAGCGAACTTCTCGTAGAGCGCCTTCGTGAAGTTGTTCCGCAACGTGTAGTAGCCCGGTAGTTCCTGCAGGCTCTCGCGCGTCCGCGGCCGCGGAAACGGCACATCGAAGATCTCGCCGATCGTGGCAGCTGGACCGTTTGTCATCAAGACGATCCGATCTGACAGTAAGATCGCCTCGTCGATATCGTGTGTCACCATTAGACCAGTCGTCTGCGAACGCGCCCAGATCTGTAAGAGCTCGTCCTGCATCTCTTCGCGCGTGATCGCATCGAGCGCGCCGAACGGTTCGTCCAAGAGGAGGATCTGCGGCTCCATCGCGAGCGCTCGCGCGATCGACACGCGCTGCCGCATGCCGCCGGACAGCTCCGTCGGATACTTGTCGAGCGCGTGACTCAACCCGACCAGATCGAGGTAGTTGCGCGCGCGTTCTTCGCGCTTCGCTTTCGGTTGATTGCTGAACAAGAGCCGCCCAGAAAATGTGCTGCGCGCCGAGTCGATCGCGAACAGCACGTTGTCGAGTACGGTCAGCCAGGGCAACAGCGAATAGTTCTGGAACACGACCATGCGATCGGGCCCAGGCTCGCGACGCTCTTTGCCATCCACGATCACCGCACCGCGCGTCGCCTGGCTCAAGCCTGCGACCATGTTGAGCACGGTCGACTTGCCGCACCCCGAGTGCCCCATGATCGACACGAACTCTCCGGCGGGGACCTTCAGGAATACGCCCTGCACGGCGAGGTACTCGCCCTCCGCGGCGGGGTACGCCTTCGTGAGGTCGCTCAACTCGAGCATGAACTTGCTCATCACGCGGGCCTTTCAATGCGGCGGAGGTTCAAGCGGCGACCACCTTGCCGGACTGCGTCGGACTCGATGGAACCGGCTCCGAATGCCGCGTCACGTCGATCGCGATGTCGCGGCGAATCTCGAGAGAGTTCAGGTATTCGAACGGATCGCTCGGATCGAACGGCTGACTTTGAGCGGACATCCGAATGATCGAGCGGTCTTGCTCGCCAATCTCGATGCCGCTCTCCGCGGCAGCCGCACGCAACACGGTCTCGTCGTAGACGCGGCTGACGAGCGCTTCCGCTTGCTCCGGAAACGCGACCATGCCCCAACGCGCCATCTGCGCGAGGATCCACAGCATCTCGTTCGTGCGGCTCAGGTTCGCGCCAGCCTTCGAAAACACGAGTAAGTCCGACAGCGTCTCGACGCGGCCTGCGCCGTAGTCGAACGGGCCGCCGAGCGCAGCTTTGAAGTCCTCGACACTGCCGCCGACGTATTCCGGCCGCGCCATCAGTTCGGGCAGACGCGTCTTGCGGTACTCCTCGTCGTCGCACATGACGCCGGCTTCGAGTAGTGCGCGGACTAGCGCGAGGTGCTCCTTCGGATTGCCCTTGGCCCACGCCGCCGAAGCGCCGAGTACTTTCTCGGTGTGCGACGGGAAGACCTCTGCGTCGGTCGCACAAATCGTCCCGAGCTCCGCGCGGACCGCGCGCGTGTTCCACGGCTCGCCGACGCAATAGCCTGCGATCGATTCGGCTTGAAGGTTCGCGACCATCTGCGGAGGCGGCACGACGGCGAGCTTCAAGTCCAGATCCGGATCGATGCCGCCGTCTGCGAGCCACGCGCGTAACACGAGGTTGTGCATCGAGGCGGGATGGGTGACGCCGAAGATCAACGGCGGGACGGACTGCGACTTGCGCCGGAACAGATAACGCTTGAGCGTCTCGCGATCGGTCACACGCGCTTTGCGCAAGCCATTGCCGAACGTGATCGCGTTGCCGCCGCGGCTCGTCGTGATCGCGCTCGTGACAGCAAACGGCTCGCGACCGATGCCGAGCGTCTCCGCGATCGGCAGCCCAGCCACCATCTGCGATGCAGCGAGCCGCCCCTCGCGCACGCCATCCGAAACGACCTTCCAGCTCGGCTCGCGCGACAAGCTGACGTTCAAGCCATGCTTCGCGAACAGGCCTTCCGCTTGCGCGACCGCAAATGGAGCGCAATCGAGCAGCGGCACGAAGCCGACCGTGATCGGTGTGCCACCCTTCGCAGAAACGACCGGCTTCGAGGCAGCGGGGCGCTGCTTCGCCCGCTTGCACTTGTTCAAGTAGTACAAGAGCTCACCGCGTTGCCGGTAGAAGCTCGGATGATCCACCATCGTCAGGCGCGCGCGAGGGCGCGGCAGTTCCACCCGCATGACGTCTGCCACGTGAGCGGCTGGGCCGTTGGCCATCATCACGATGCGGTCGGAGAGAAGCAACGCTTCGTCGACCTCGTGCGTGATCATCATCACTGTGACGCGCTCGCGCTCCCACAGCGTGACGAGCTCGTCCTGCAAGTTCGCACGCGTCATCGCGTCGAGCGCACCGAACGGCTCGTCGAGCAGCAACACCTTCGGCTTCGTCACGAACGCACGCGCGATGCCGCAGCGCTGCTTCATCCCACCGCTGACTTGATTCGGGTAACGATCCGCCGCAGGCATCAGGTGAACCATCAGCAAGTGCGAGTCGACTAGCTCGCGGCGCTCGGCCGCGGACTTGTCGCGATGCACTTGGTCGACGGCTAGCTCGATGTTTTGCCGAATCGTCAGCCACGGAAGCAGCGAGTGATTCTGGAACGCGACCATGCGATCCGGACCGGGGCCGCGCACCTGCTCGCCACCGACCGTGATCGTGCCCCGCGTGACCGGCAGCAAGCCCGCGAGCAGGTTCAACACCGTCGATTTTCCGCAACCCGAATGGCCGATCACCGACACGAACTCGCCGCGCTCGATCTGCAGGTTGACGCGCTCGAGCGCAACGAACCGCTTGCCGTCTCGAGTCTCGAACTCTTTACTTACGTCCCGCAGCTCGACATACGCCATGCTCGTGCTCCTCACGTCGGTTCGCGACGCCGCTCAGTTCGTGTCGTGCTCACCCGGCATTTCGAGGAGCAGCTCGTCTGACGGACTCTTTGCGACCGAATACACCGCGAGGTCGCAAGTTCCATTCAAGGTCTTGCCGGTCGCGAGATCGAAGCTCCACTCGTGGAGCGGACACACGAGCGTCTGACCGCCAACCAAACCGTCCGCGAGTGGGCCTTTGCGATGCGGACACGTCGCTTGGGTCGCAAACAATGCGCCGTCGCGCGAGCGGAACACTGCGACGAGCTTGTCGCCTACCTTATAGTTGCGGCCTTCGCCGAAGGGAATCGCTTCTACGAGTCCGAGGTTATAGCGTTTCGTCACGTGATCACCCCATGAGTGGAAGGACGGATCGGAACTGATTCGAAGTGGCGGGCTCGTCGCGCTCGAGCCAGACGTCGCGCACCGCGTCAGCTGACTCTTGCAACGCTTGGTCGAGCTGCGCCGCGATGCCTTCGCTGTCGTCGACGACGATCGCGCGGATCTTGTCGATGCCCAGTCGCTCGACGAACGCGTAGGTGCGCTCCTTGTACTTGGCGTTCTCCCGGTAGTACTGGATGAAGCGACCCGAGAGCTTGATCGCGTCGTCGTGCGAATCGACCGTGCACAGCAAGTCGCCCTTGCGAATGTGCGAGCCGGCCGCGCCGCCGACATACAGCTCCCACTTGCCGCCCTCGACTGCGACTGCGCCGACGTCTTTCACGAGCGCTTCGGAGCAGTTGCGCGGACAACCTGCCGTCGCGAGCTTCAGCTTGCCGGGACTGTCGAGCCCGCGGAAGCGCTTCTCGATCTTCACCGCGAGGCCCATGCTGTCGCCGAGACCAAAGCGACAGTAGTCGACTCCGATGCAGCTCTTGCAGGTGCGATAGCTCTTCGACCACGCCCAACCGGCGGGCATCGCGAGATCGGCCCAAACCAGCGGCATGTCTTCTTTCGAGATGCCGACCAAGTCGATGCGCTGGCCGCCCGTCAGCTTCACCAGCGGCACGTGGTACTTCTCTGCGACGTCCGCGATGCGGCGCAGGTCCGCCGCACTCGTGATGCCGCCCGCCATCTCCGGGATGACCGAGAAGGTTCCGTCCTTTTGAATGTTACCGTGCACGCGATCGTTGATGAAGCGCGCGTCGCGCTCGTCGACGTAGTCGCCCTTCCACACGATGTTGAGCAGCGATGCGAGCGCCGGTTTACTAGCCGGATCTTCCTTGCCGTCCGCGAGCGCCTTGAACACGGCCGATACTGACTTCAAGCCTTGGGCGCGCACCTCCGCGATCAGTTGCTGCTTGTTCAACGGAATGCACGGCACGTAGTAGTGAATCGTCGGGTCTTCCTCCATCGCGCCGCCGCAGAACCAGTCGACGAGCTCGTTCACCATCGGCTTGCACGAGCCGCAGCCCATGCCGGCGCGCGTGGCCTTCATCACGGCGCCGGGTGTCCGCAGCCCTGCAGCCACGCAGCCGCCGATCTTGCCCTTCGAGACGCCGTTGCAGTTGCAGACCTGCGCCTCGTCGGGCATTTCGTCGAACGTCACCTTCTTGGCGGGCGCGCCGATGTCGAACAATAGCGACAAGCGTTCGTCCGGAAGCGGCGTGTTCTTGTCGAACGCCTGCATCAGGTACGCGACCTTGCTCAAGTCACCGAGCATGATCGCGCCGACCAGCCGGCCTTTGCGAACGATCAGCTTCTTGTACTGGCCGCGCTTCGGCTCGGAGAACTGCACGACCTCATCGTCGTCGTCGACCGGCTCGGTCACGCCCATCGATGCGAGTTCGACGCCGACGACCTTCAGCTTCGTCGACAGCTTTGAACCCGTGTACTGCGCCTGCGTATTCTTCTCGGTGATGTGG